>DATAIN010000597.1:0-2025 GCA_036262635.1 Gemmatimonadaceae bacterium
GGCACGGATCGGGCTGGGGCGATCCGGCCTCGGAGTGCGGGACGCGGCGAAGCTGCGGGCGATGCCCTGCCGCGAGAGGACGATCTTCTCCTCGGCGACATCCAGGCGCAGGAGGAGGTCGCGTACCCACTTCGCGACCGCCACGACCCGGTCCGCCGCGCCCAGCCATTGCTCGACATCGTCGTGATGAAGGGCCATCAGCTCGCGCATGCGGAGCGCCAGCCAGGGGCCCGAACGGTCGCCAGCGACAGCGCGCCCGATCGCGGCCGGGAGGCGGGCGAGCGCTTCGGCCACTGGCCGCGGTGCCCCGTGCTGCTGAATGACGCAGGCGGCGCAGCGGCCGACGAACAGACGGCCATCGCAGACCGCGTCACCGAAGCGCAGCAGGGTCCCGCGCTGGCAGGAGACGGCGGGCGTGTGATAGGTCGCGACGAGGGGAATGCCTCGCCGCGCAACCTCCCGCGCGACCGCACCGCCGATCGCAGGCGCGTAGCCATGGAGATGGACCGCGTCCGGCGACTCGGCGTCGATGATCGCCGACAGCTCCGCGGGCGCACCTGGTACGCCGACGCCATACAGCTCTCGCACGTCGTGCGTCCGCGAGGACGACCCGTAGCGATGCACCTCGATCCCGTCGATCGTCGCCCGGGCGGGGGCAGGCCCGGCGCGAGGCGCGGCCACGCTGCCCGCGATCCCGAGCCCGGCGAGCTCGCGCACGAGCTCGCGGACATAGATCTCGGTACCGCCGACGGGATCGGGGCTCCAGGTGTAAGGGACGTGAAGAACCTTCATCGCGCGGCACGCCGGCCGGGAGACCCGCGTCCTGCGTTACCTTGCCACGAGGTGGTCGAAGGCTGCGGCCCGACGGTCAGGCCGCCGAGCCCTGGTGCGCCGCGCGCACCGGCTCGCGCCGCGGCGTCGTCGTGTCGGCGGGCAGGCTCGGCGAGAGGTCGTCGCGCAAGCGCGCTTCCAGCGCCGCGAGCGCGGCCGCCTCGGCGGGCCAGAGGGCGAGAATCCGATTCTCGACCGCTTCGCGGAGATCGCGCGCGATCGTCGAGATGTACGAGAGGCTCGTCTGCCGCGCCGACCCGTCGTGCCAGAGCGTCAGCGATCCGACGCGGCTGCCGTCGACGCGGGTCAGCGGGAGGTTGATCTCCCACCAGCTCGGCTCCGCCGGCGACGAGCCGCGCAGCGTCCAGATCGAGACGTCGTCGCGCCGGCGGCGCTTCGAGCCGGGAATCTCACTGCCGATGAGGAAGGTCGGCGTGAGGCGCACCTCGGCGCGGCGGAAGTCCTCGTCGTGGAAGGTCTCCTCGAGGATGTCGAACAGCGACGCGAGCGACGGCGCCGAGCGGACCCGCACGCTCGCCTCGCCGATGCGCACGTTGCGCGCGATCACCTCGCGCTGGCGCGCGGCGCGCCCGAGCAGCCGCGCCAGTTCGTAGAACTCGAGATAGCGGAGCTGCTGGACGACGAGACCGACACCGAGCCCCACGAGCACGAGCACGAGGGCCACGTAGCCCGACTCGTTGACGAGCAGCATCCCGCCCAGCGCGAGCACGGCACAACCGGCGTACATCAGCAGCGCGACCTTGCGCGGCGAGTGCCCGAGGCCGAGGAGCCGGTGATGGATGTGTCCACGGTCGGCCGAGAAGATCGGCTGGCCGCGGAGGAAGCGGCGGGCGATCGCGAGCGAGGTGTCGAGGACGGGAAGCCCGAGCGATACGAGGGGAATCGCGATCGCGACGACGGTCGACCCCTTCTGCGAGCTGATCGCACCGATTCCCGCGAGCATGAAGCCGAGGAAGAGCGATCCCGAATCGCCAAGGAAGATCGTCGCCGGATGGAAGTTGTAGCGCAGGAAGCCGAGGGCGGCCCCGGCGACGGCGAGCGTCACCAGCGCGGCCCCGGGCTGGCCGTTGATCAGCGCAACGACGAACATCGTCGTGAGCGCGAACAGCGCGGCACCCGAGGCCAGGCCGTCGAGACCGTCGATGAGGTTGAATGCGTTGGTGATGCCCACGA
>DATAIN010000598.1:0-10006 GCA_036262635.1 Gemmatimonadaceae bacterium
AAGTCGAAGTAGCTGTTGGTGAGGTTCGCGACCCATCCGCCCTTGTGCCAGTCGAGGAGCGAGGAGAGCCGGACCGGCCCGAAGTTCAGGTCGTTGCTGAACCCCATCTGGAAGTCGGGCTCCGCGGGGCCGAAGAACACCTCGTGACGCGTGCCGTCGGGGTTGCGTCCCTTGAAGGCGACGACGACGCCGTTAGGCTGCCCCTGCTGCACCTTCGACGCGCCATAGCGCTCGCTGAACAGCTGCCCGGCGAGGAAGGGCGCGACCGGAAGCTCGGTGACGAGCGAGCGGTTCGCCGAGTACGTCGTGAACGAGGTCCACTGCACCGGCGACGACGACGCGAGCGGCGCGAGCCGCACGCCGATCTCCGTGCCCGTGTTGCGGATCGCTCCGCCGTTGATGGTGCGGAAAGTGAAGCCCGTCGTCGGGGCGACGCCCGCCTGGAGGACGAGATCGCGCGTCGTCTTTCGGTAGAGGGTGAACTCGAGACCCGCGCGCCCGTCGAGAAACTGCGCGTCGAATCCGCCCTCGGTCTCCGTCGTCACCTCGGGGCGGATGTTGCTCAGCCCGACGATCGCCGCGGGCCGCAGCCCGACGACGCCCGCGTACGGCACGTTCTGCAGGAAGGTGTACTTGAAGTTCGTGGGCACGCGGTTCCCCGCCTTGCCGTAGGCGACGCGGAACTTGAGGTTGTCCGTCCACGGCAGCGCCATCGGCAGCCGGTAGGACGCCGCGTACTTCGGGAAGGCGTAGAACTTCCGCGGATCGCCGTTCGTGCTCGCGCGCTCCGCGTTGACCGCGGCGGTGAGGAGCAGCGTCTCGTTCAGCGCGAGCAGCTCTTCCTGCGCGTAGTACGAGAAGGTCTTCGTCAGCACCTGACCGTTCGCCGCGCCGGTCTGCGTCGCGCCGGCGAAGTTCGTGATCCCGGGGAAGAGACCCTGCCCGAGGTTCGTCACGAAGTCCGCCTGCGCGCGCTCCTGCCGCAGCCCGGTGGACGTCGTCGCCGTCAGCAGGTCGAAGATGAAGTGATGGTTGAGCGAGAGGTTGAGGTTCGCGTTCTGCACGCTCGCCTTCGAGTTCACGACCGTGCCCGGGAAGGGCGAGATCGCGCCCGACTGCTCGATGTACGTCGTCGGCGGAGAGTAGACGCGGCCGTCGTCGCTGAAGGTGTCGAAGCCGCCCACCGCCTGCATCTCGAGCGTCTGCCGCTGGCTGCTGAGCAGCTGGAGGGTGCCCTGCAGGCTGCCGATCCCGCGATACACGTTCTCCGGCGTGCGCACCTGCGCCGCTTCCTGGAGGATGTTGCCCCCGTTGCCGATCCACGGGTTGCGGACGTAGTCGCCCGTCACCGGATCGCGCCGCGAGAAGTCGAAGAAGGTCGGCGTCGCGGAGAAGATGGTGATCGGGTTGATCGTCGTGTTGTCGTTTCCGGAGATGCCGCGCTCGGTGAGCGTGTGGAGGATCTCCGCCGAGCCGCGCAGCACCAGCCGCGAGCCGAGGGGCGAGCTGAGGTTCGCGCGCAGCGCCTGCTTGTTGTAGCCGGTGTTGCGCATCAGCCCCTGGTCGCGCTTCGCGGTGCCGGAGAGCATGTACGATGAGCCGCTGAAGCCGCCGCGTACCGCCGCGGAGGTCTCGTACGAGAGCCCGTCGCCGCTGAAGAGCTGGTCCTGCGGATCCTTGCAGCCGCCGTACGGGTTCTCCGCGAAGTACTTCGCGGAAGTGAAGCCGAAGCCCGTCGCGTGGGCGTCGATGTACGACGCCGCCTCCGACTGCGAGAAGCAGCGCAGGTCGTACTTCTTCGCGATCTGCTGCGTCCCGACGCGCTGGGTGAGGTCGACCGTCGTCTTGCCGGCGCGTCCCTGCTTCGTCGTGATGATGATGACGCCGTTGGCGCCCTTCGAGCCGTAGATCGCGCCCGCCGAGGGACCCTTGAGCACCTCGACCGACTCGATGTCGTTCGGGTTGAGGTCGGCGATGCGATTGACCTGCTGGTCCTGCGTCGAGACGATCGCCGTCCCCTGCTGGCCGACGCCGCCCGCCGCGTTGACCTGCGCCGCGGTCGCGATCCCCGCGCCGCTGATCGCATTGAGACCGTTAGGGAAGGCGTCGTTGTTGACGATCACGCCGTCGATGACGTAGAGCGGCTGGTACTGCCCGTTCACGGTGTTGACGCCGCGGATGATCGCCTGCGTGCCGCCGCCGGGCGCGCCGGAGTTCTGCGTGATGACGGCGCCGGCGATCTTCCCCTGCAGCGCGTTGTCGATCGTCGGCGCGGGGACGCGGTTCACCTGCTCCCCGGAGACGACCGAGACCGCGTTGGCCGCGTTGCGGCTCGAGACCTGTGTGGACTGACCGGTGACGACCTGCGTCTCGAGCTGCAGGATGTCCTGCTCGAGCGCGATGCGAACGTTGTCCTGACCCTCGGCGACGGGGACGGCGCGCGCCTTGAAACCGATGCGGCGCACGCGAAGGGTGACGTCGCCCGTGGCCGGGGCGAGCACGGCGAAGCGGCCGTCCTCCGCGGTCTGCGTGCCGAACGCGGTGCCCGCGACCTGCACGGTCACCGCGGCGAGCGGCTGGTTGTTTCCCTGCTCGGTGACCTGCCCGCTGATGCGTCGCGTCGCGCCCTGCGCTCCGGCGAATGCCGGCAGCGCCGCGAGCAGTAGCGCGGTCGCGGTGATCCGAGATAATTGGCGCATTCCTCCTCCTGGTGAAACGTCGAAATCGCTTCGCCTGTAGGAGTCGCTCCCGCGCCGCGCGCGAGCCAGCGCGGGCGCGTCAATTTTCGGTCAATTCGGGGGGAGAAACGGCGGTTTCCGGTGCTGACCGTTAGGCACGACGCGCGCCCGCGAAGTGCCGGCATGGCGGTGGCTCGGCAAAAGCGTTGACACAGAGAAAGAAGCGTCACCCAGGGAGAAAGAAGCGTCACCCAAGGAGCTGTTGCTCTGAGCCAACAGCTCCTTGGGTGATGCAGTGTTCTCCTTGGGTGACGCCGTTTTCCCTGTGTTGAAGTGCCGTTGCCAAAGCCCCGCTTTCAGGCCCGGAGCGAGCGCGCCGTGCGCAGGTCGCGGGGGAGCGCGGGGGTCTGCGCGGTCAGATACTCGGGGTCGATCGCGAGACGGTAGCCGGTGCGGCGGATGGTCACGATCAGCTTTGGATCCGCGCCGTGCTCCTCGATCTTCTTCCGCAGCTCGAGGATGTGCGTGTCCACCGTGCGACTGACGACCTCGTGGCGGTAACCCCAGACCTCCTTCAGGATGTCGGCGCGCGAGACGACGGCGCCCTGACGCGCGGCGAGCGCGGCGAGGAGATCGAACTGCTTCGGCGCGAGGGCGATCGGCTCGCCGCGGCAGGTGAGCGTCCGCTGGCGGAGGTTGATCTCGAGCTCGGCGCTCAGCTTCGCGACGCCGTTGTCGGTCCACTCGGGATCGCTCGGCCGCTTGGCGCGGCGGAGGAGCGCGTTCACCCGGGCGAGCAGCTCCATCAGCGAGAAGGGCTTCGTGACGTAGTCGTCGGCGCCCGTGCGGAAGCCGAGGATCTTGTCCGCCTCTTCGTTGCGCGCGCTGAGGATCAGCACCGGCATCACCCCACCAGTGTCGCGCAGGGCGCGCAGCACGCGATAGCCGTCGATGTCGGGGAGCATCAGGTCGAGGATGACCAGATCCGGTCGCCCCATCCGAGCGAAGGCGAGTCCGGAGACGCCTTCGTGATCGACGCGAACCCGATAGCCCTCGATCTCGAGGACGTTCCGGATGCCGTTCGCGAAGCTCTTGTTGTCCTCGATGATCTGGATGACCGTGGGCGTTTCCATCGGGTCGGCCTCGGATGGCGGGACGGGCGTGCGGCTCTAGTGTGACACCTCCATACGAGCCCCGCAGCAGCGGGGTTCAGGAGTTGACCCATTCCTGACAGTGCCCCGCTGGCGCCCCAGAAATGACGACAGGAGGGTTACAGGATTGAGACAACTCGTGGCTCGAGAAGGGTTGGTGGCGAGACCGTCGCCTGGCTCCCTTGCTCGGCGGGGAAACAGGAAGGCACGAAGGACGGAAGGTCAGCAGCCCTTCTGTGCTTCGTGCCTGCCTGTTTCAATCAAGGCCACAGCGCCGAGCCGTCAGGTCACGGGGATCATCGCCTGTCCCGCCTTCCTGCGCTTCGCGTTCAGCGCGGCGAGTCCGGTGGTGCGGAGGGCGTTCCAGCGCGCGGTCACCGTGCGCCAGGCCGCGGTCGCGCGGCGGGCCGCGTCGATCTGCGCGGCGGTCGGGGCCAGCTCGGCGCTCTGCATCGACATCCCCGCCGCGAGCAGCGCGTCGCGCACGGCGTCGAGCGAGGTCGGTGTCTGCCGACCCGCCGCGCGCGGGCGCCCGGCGCGGCCTCCCTGCGCGGCCGCGGGTGCCGGCGCGAGCGACTCGATCTGTGCGCGGAACGCGTCGACGTCCGCGCCACGCACGGTGTCGAGCGCGGCGACGAGCGCGCGCGCCCGGACGAACTCGGCGTGCGCCGCCTTCGCGCTGAGGTACGTCTGACGCGAGAGCGTCGCGAGCTGGCGCAGCCCCGCGGCGGGAGTGCGGAGCCGCGGATCGAGCCGAAGCGTCAGCGGCTGGGTGAAACGCTCGCCGCCGACCGTCAGGCGCACCGTGTAGCGCCCGGGCGGCGCCCACGGCGCGTAGACCTCGGTGTAGCTCCGGTGCGGCACCGGCCCGACGTCGTTCTCCACTTCGGCGTCCTGCTCGCGGATCGGATCGAAGCGGAGGTCCCAGCTCAGGCGGTGCATCCCGCGCGTCGTGCCGAGCACCGTGCGCGGCGCCGCCCAGTAGAGGGGGACGGAGCAGTGCGGCGCGTCAGGCGTGCGCTGGCAGAGCGCGTTGTACGCCACCGGATCGCGCGCCGCGTCGGGGATCGAGTCGTCCTCCTCGTTCGACTCGTAGCGCCGCACCACGAGCCCCGTCGAGTCGAGGATCTCGAGGGTCACCGGCGCGCGCAGCGCGTCGCTCGCGAGATAGTAGTCGATGATCGCGCCCGGGGGCGGGTTCTCGCCCGCGGGCACCTCGGGCGGCCACGGCGTGGGATCGTTCGTCGCGAAGCGCATCCGCACCGCGGTGATCGGCCGGAAGAGATACGCCGTCTTCGCTTCGCGCGCGCGTGCCGCCTGGCGCAGCGGGGTCAGGTCGTCGAGGATCCAGAAGCCGCGGCCGTGCGTCGCCGCGATGAGATCGGCGCACAGGCAGCTGCTGTCGTCCTTCACGAGGAGATCGCGCACCGAGATCACCGGCATGTCGATCTTCAGCGACTCCCAGTGGTCGCCGTCGTCGAAGGAGATCCAGACCTGCGCGTCGGTGGAGGCGTAGAGCAGTCCGGGGGTGCGCGGGTCCTCCCGGATCGCGTTCGCCACCGCGCCCGGCGCGATCCCGTTGTCGATCTCGGTCCAGCTCTTCCCGCCGTCGTGGGTGCGCCAGAAGTGCGGGCTCAGGTCGTCGATGCGCAGGGTGTTCGCCGCGGCGTACGCGGTGCGCGTGTCGAAGTGCCCCGCGTCCATGTTGAAGATCCGCGTCCACGGCTTGATCTGCGGCGGAGTGACGTTGCTCCAGTGCGCGCCGCCGTCGGTGGTGACCTGGATGTAGCCGTCGTCGGTGCCGGCCCAGAGCACCTTCACGTCGCGCGGCGAGGGCGCGAGCGCGGTGATCGCGCCTAACGGCCGCGGCTGCACGGTGCTCGCGTACTTCCCGGCGCTCGCCGGCAACTCCCACGTCTGCCGCGCGAGGTCGGGGCTGATCCGCGTCCAGCTGTGCCCCTTGTCGGCCGTCTTCCAGACGACGTTCGATGCGTAGAAGAGCACGTTCGGCGCGGCGGGCGACCAGTGGATCGGCATCGTCCGCACGTTGCGACCGGCGTCCGGATCGGCGTCGCGATCAGGGCCGAGGTAGCCGGTCTGCGCCACCTCGCGATCGTACAGCGAGACGTTCGTCCGCATGCTTCCGAAGACGAGATCGGGATCCGTCGGGTCGGGTGCGGCGATCCCGTACTCCTGGATGTTCACCGGATGCCAGTCGTGGAAGGTGATCTCCCCGTCCGGCGACCGGCTGGCGACGCACGCCGATCCCGAATCCTGCTGCCCGCCGCAGACGCGGTACGGGAAGTCGTTGTCGGTGGACGCGTGGTACATCGCGGCGGTCGGCTGGTTGTACCAGTTGCTCCACGACACGCCGCGATTCGGCGAGACCACCGCGCCCTGATCCGAGACGACGAAGATGATGTTCGTGTCGTTGGGGTTGATCCACGCCTTCTGGTAGTCGTCGCCCCCGGGCGAGCCGCGCACCGCGGTCCAGGTGTAGCCACCGTCCTCGCTCCGCCAGAACACCACCGACGCGCTGTACACGACGTTCGGATTCTTCGGATCGATCGCCAGCGTCGGCAGGTCGCCCCCGCCGATGCGCGACAGCGGCCGCGGGTCCTGCGCCTTGAGCTGCGCCTCGCGCGAGAGGCTCGGATCGCGGACGACGAGCCCCCAGTGCTCGCCCCCGTCGCTCGACTTGTACAGCGACACCGGCCCCGCGCCGCGATTTCCGCCCTGCGTGGGATCGTCTCCGCTCGCCACCATCGCGTAGATGATCCGCGGATCGCTAGAGGCGAGACCGAGGTTGGCCTCGACCACCGCGGGCAGTCCTGCGGTGAGCTGCTTCCACGTCGTCCCCCCGTCCACCGACTTGAAGATCCCGCCACTCGTCCCGCCGAAGGATTGCCCCTCGACGAACATCTGCTGCTGCTGCCAGAGCGCGGCGTAGACGACGTTCGGGTTCGACGGATCGATCCGGACGTCGTTTGCGCTCGTGTACTCGTCCCTGAACAGCACCTTCTCGAAGGTCTGCCCGCCGTCGGTCGACCTGAAGATCCCGCGCTCGGCGTTCGGTCCGTACGGGTGGCCGAGCACGGCGACGAAGAGCCGGTTCGGGTTCGCCGGATCGACGTCGATGTTGGCGATCATCTGGCTGTCGCGCAGCCCGAGGTGCGTCCACGTCTTTCCGCCGTCGGTGGACTTGTAGACGCCGTTCCCCACCGCGAGGTCGGGCCTGATGATCCCCGCGCCGCTTCCGACGTAGATGATGTCCGGGTTCGATGGGGCGACCGCGATCGCGCCGATCGAGCCGGTGGACTGCGCGTCGAAGAGCGGGACCCAGTTCGCGCCGTAGTCGGTCGTGCGCCAGACACCGCCGTTGTCGTAGCCGGCGTAGAAGACGATAGGCTTGCCCGGCACTCCGGCGATCGCGCGCGCGCGTCCGCCGCGCATGGGCCCGATCTGCCGCCAGTGCATCGCACCATAGAGATCGGGAGACTGCGCGGAGGCGAAGGAAGGCAGCGCGCCGAGGAGGACGACGACGACGACGCGCGTGAGCGACGAGTGCACGGAGGTCTCCTGTTCTCTGGTGGGGAAGCTCAGAAGGTACAGGCCGAACGGCTGCTTGGCACTATTGCTCGGCGCTCGACGGATCGGCGCGGATCCGACCGACGATAGCTATGTCACGCTACTGCCTGTGATTGAACAGGAGCCGCGGAGGGCAGGGAGGGGTTGTCATGAGCAGCAGCTCCCCCAACCCACTCCCTGCCCTCCACTGCTGCTGTGAATACCGCCGAGCCGCCGAGCCCTACCCCTGCCAGCCCGGAAGCAGTACGCTATCGCGCATGCGTGCCTCTCTTCTCGCGCTTCTTCTCGCCGCGGCGATCCCGGCCGGCGCACAGACTCGATCGCTCCCCGACTGGACGCGCGGCGCGACCTGCTACGAGATCTTCGTGCGCTCCTTCTACGACAGCGACGGCGACGGCGTCGGGGACTTCAAGGGGCTCACCGCGAAGCTCGACTACATCAACGACGGCGACCCGCGGACCACGCGCGACCTCGGCGCGCGATGTCTCTGGCTGATGCCCGTCTCGGAGGCACGCAGCTACCACGGCTACGACGTCACCGACTACTACCACGTCGAGCACGACTTCGGCACCGACGACGACTTCAAGCAGTTCGTCGCGGCGGCGCACAAGCGCGGAATCCGCGTGCTGGTGGACATGGTGCTGAACCACAGCTCCGACCAGCACCCGTACTTCCAGGAGGCGCTCCGCGACTCGACGTCGCCGTACCGCGCCTGGTATCGCTGGTCGCCGACGCGGCCGACCGAGCTGAATCCGTGGGGGCAGAGCAACTGGCACAAGTCGCCGCTGCGCGACGAGTGGTACTACGGCTTCTTCTGGGGCGGGATGCCCGACCTCAACTACACGACGCCCGCGGTGATGGAGGAAGCAAAGAAGATCGCGCGGCACTGGCTCGTCGAGATGGACGTCGACGGCTTCCGGCTCGACGCCGTTCCCTATCTCGTCGAGGAGAACGGGCAGATCATGCACACCGCCTCGACCCACAAGGTGCTGCACGACTACGGCGACTACGTTCGATCGCTGAAGCCCGAGGCGTACACCGTCGGCGAGGTGAGCGCGACCGGCGACACGCTGCTCGGCTACTACCCCGACCAGCTCGACTCGTACTTCGCCTTCGAGATCGCCGACACCATCATCGGGTCGGTGCGCCGCGGCTCGGCGCGCCGCGTGCTGGCGCCGCTGCTCCGGCTGCAGCGCGAGATCCCCGCGCAGCGCTGGTCACCCTTCCTGCGCAATCACGACCAGCCGCGCACCGCGACGGAGCTGAATGGCGACCTCGCCGGCGAGAAGCTCGCCGCGCTGCTGATGCTCTCGATGCCGGGGCTCCCCTTCGTGTACTACGGCGAGGAGATCGGGATGACCGGGGGGAAGCCCGACGAGCGCATCCGGACTCCGATGCAGTGGACGCGCGCGGCGCATGGGGGCTTCACCACCGGCACGCCATGGGAGCAGCTCCAGCCGGACTCGCTCTCGATCACCGTCGAGGCGCAGGATCGCGACTCGCGCTCGCTGCTCGCCTGGTTCCGGCAGCTGATCCGCCTCCGCGACACGCATCGCGCGCTCGGGAGCGGCGCGCTCGTTCCGCTGACGACGAGCGACACCACCGTCGCCGCCTGGCTGCGCCGCGACGGGAACAGCGTCGCGCTGGTGCTCGCGAACCTCGGCACCCGGCCGGCGAAGGGAGTGACGCTCAGCGCGCCCCCCGGCTCGCTCCCACCGGGCGTTCACCAGCTTCGCGCCCTGCTCGGCCCCGCGACCGGGGGCACCGCGGTCCGCGTCGCGGCGGACGGCAGCATCGAGCGCTGGCGGCCGTTAGGCACGCTCGCCCCGCGGCAGGGCTACCTCTTCGATCTGGCGCGCCGTCAGGCGGCGGCGCGCTAGAGCTTCGTCGCGACGTCGATCGCCAGCGCGGCGTTGGCGGTGAGGGTGAGCTGCACGTTCCCGTTCGCCTCCACGACGACGGTCGTGCCGACGCAGCTCGCGCCGCTCTTCCCGCCGGTGAGCAGGTCGCAGTAGCTCCCGGCGGCGAGGCCGGTGGCGACGGTTGCCGTCACCGCGCTCGTCTCGCGGTTGATCGCGACGAACCCCTTGTCGCCGCGCGAGAAGGCGATCGCGTTCGCGCCGTTGTCCCACCAGTGGTTCTGGTCCGTCCCCGCCACGACTCGCCGGAAGCTCACCATCCGCGCGATGTACGGGTCGCGATGCTCGCACACCCACTGGCCGATCGTCGCGGTCTCGAGGCTCGACGCGCAGCTCACGGGGAGCGTCCACCCCGACGCGTCCGACGGAGGGCCCGCCGAGTTGCCGCCCGGGCAGTCGAAGGCGAAGCTCGAGAGAACGAGCGGATAGCCGTACGGCTGCGCGAGCATCCAGACGTTCGCGAGTCTGAACACCTGGCCGTCGCGGTAGCCGAGCCCGCAGCTGTGCTGCGTGTCGTGGTTCTGGAGGAAGATCAGCGCCTTGTCAGAGGGGATCAGTCCCCACGCCGATGGCGAGAACTGGTGCCCCGCTGGACCGGTTGGGTCGAGGTCGGAGATCTTCTGCCCGCCGATCTGGCGGAACTTGTCGCCGACGCCGGTGAAGGTGAACT
>DATAIN010000599.1:0-4219 GCA_036262635.1 Gemmatimonadaceae bacterium
AGGTCATGCCGACCGTCGGCCGCGCGATCGCGCGCAGCCTGAAGTATCCCTACTGGGATCCCGCGATGCTGTACGAGCCGGACGTGAATCTCGAGCTCGGGATCGCCCATCTGCGCGCCGCGCTCTCCGGCCGCGGAATCGTCCGCGCTCTCGCTGCCTACAACGCCGGCGACGGCCGCGTCGCGCGCTGGTCGAAGAAGCCGGGCACCGACGATCCCGAGATCTTCATCGAGCGCATCCCCTTCGCCGAGACCCGCGACTACGTTCGCATCGTCCAGCGCAATCGCGATCTCTATCGCGCGCTCTACTTCCTGCCGCAGGGTGACGACTAGCTCGATCTCTCTGTCGCGGAGACGAGAGAACCTGAGAAACCGCGATGGGAGACGAGAGTGACTCCGATCTCTCGTCCAGAGACGAGAGAACATGAGAAACCGCGATGGGAGACGAGAGTGACTCCGATCTCTCGTCGGGAGACGAGAGGATGACGAGAGAGGAGAGATGAGAGGAGGATGGGAGAATAGAGAGCGGAGAGGACGAGAGACGCCCATCGACCAACTCTCATCTCTCACGAGTCCGACTCTCGACTCCCATCGCCGTCAGCTCGCTGTCTCTCCGGTCTCCCCTCGCGGTTTCGCGTGCTCTCTCGTCTTCCTGACCGCACGGCGATCAGAGATCCCCGAACCCCCGACGATTCCTCTTCCGCTCCGAGTTCCGTCGCTTCTCGTCGAGCCTTGCCTCCTTTGCCGCGCGCGACGGCCTGGTCTTTCGCCGCGGCTTCTCCACTCGCAGCGCCTCGGCCACCAGCTCGACCAGCCGCGCCTCGGCCGCCTCACGGTTCTGCAGCTGGCTGCGCCGCGCGCTCGACACGACCCGCAGCACGCCCTCGCTGTCGATGCGCGTCGCCAGCTTCTCGCGGAGCCTTGCACGCGTCGCGTCGTCGAGCGCTCGGCTCTGCGCGACATTCCATCGCAGCTCGATGCGCGTGCTCGACGTGTTCACGTGCTGTCCGCCCGCTCCGCCCGCGCGCGACGCGCGTGCCTCGAGCTCAGCGCGCGGGATCGTGATCCCGCCTGGCACCGCGAGCCCCCGTTCCGCCCCCTCTCCACCGCCGCTCGCCTGTTCCACGCGCTCTCCCTAGCCCGGATCCCTTTCCGCGGCGCCGTTGCCGCCCACCGTCGCGCGCGACGGGGCGCGGATCACCCGCACCGCCGCGACGCGCCGACCGTCCATCGCCACCACTTCGAGCTCGCCCCCCGGGTAGGGAACACGGTCGCCCATCTTCGGGAGCCGCCCGAGGCGCGCGAAGGTATAGCCGCCTAACGTCGTCCACTCCCCCTCGGGCACCGGCACCCGGTGATCGCGGCGCACGTCGACCAGCGACAGCGAGCCCGCCAGCTCGAGCACGCCGTCCACCTCGATCGAGTCGCGCGTCGTCGCGTCGTACTCGTCCGCGATGTCGCCGATGACCTCCTCCACCAGATCCTCGAGCGTGAGGATCCCTGCCGTGCCGCCGTACTCGTCGAGCACCACCGCCATGTGTGCGCGCGTCCGTCGCAGGTCGTCGAGCACCCGCTCGGCGGGGCGCGAGTCGGGGACGTACAGCGCCTGGCGCACGTAGCGCTCCAGCGCGAAGGCGCGCCGCTCGTCTCCCTCCTCGAGCCAGAGGTCCTTCGCGAGAAACACGCCGATCACGTCGTCCAGCGTATCGCGGTAGACCGGGTACCGCGAGTACCGCTCGCGGCGGAGCAGGGCGCGGATCTCCTCCTCGTCGCAGTCCACGTCGATCGCGACGATCTCGGTGCGCGGGCGCATGACGTCGCGCGCCTTCTTGTTGTGGAAGTCGAACACCCCGGCGAGCATCGCGGTGTCCGACTCGTCGAGCACACCGTGCGCGCGCGACTGCATCACGAGCAGGCGCAGCTCCTCCGGCGAATGCACGCGTTCCGACTCGCTCACCGGCCGCATCCCGACGAGCCGCAGCATGAACGACGAGGCCGAGTTCAGCACCCAGATTGCCGGGTACATCAGCCGGGCGAACCATATGAGCGGGCGAGCCACCCACATGCTCACCCCCTCGGGCTTCGCGAGCGCCAGCGACTTCGGCGCGAGCTCGCCGAGGACGATGTGCAGGAAGGTGATGATGATGAAGGCGACGATCACCGACGCGCCGGTCTCGATGAGCGCCGCGCTCGCCCCGGTGCCGAACACCGCGAGCAGCCGATGGATCGCGCCGGCGACGGCGGGCTCGCCGATCCACCCCAGTGCGAGCGAGGCGAGGGTGATCCCGAGCTGCGTCGCGGAGATGTAGCGGTCGAGATGCTTCAGCGCCCGCTGTGCCGAGCGGGCTCCCCCTGAGCCCTGCTGCGCCAGCTCGTCGATCCGACTGCGGCGCGCGCCGACCAGCGCGAACTCCGCCGCCACGAAGAACGCGTTGGCGACGACGAGCGCGAACACGGCGCCGAGGCGCCACGCGATCGAGCCAACGGACCCTTCGACCAGCTCGCCTTCTATGATAGTGCCTCCCCCGTAACCCTGGCCCAGGTGGGTCGTCCCACCCTATGGCGAAATGCGTCTGGCGATTTGCCAGACTTTGACCATACACGCGCGTCGTTGCCTCGTGCAAGACGCCGGCCTCGACCGTGCGCATCACACCCATCTCCGACGAGACCGCCCGACAGGCGCTGCTGGATTCGCGCCGCTTCGTGCGCTGGATCTACATCGGCCGCCTCTCGCTGGTCACGGCGCTGCTCGTCGCGGCGCTGTTCGCCGGCCAGCGCGCGGATCCGACGAAGACGATCGTCGTCTCGCTCGCCTTCGCGGCGGCGGTGGGATTCACCACGGCGTCGGCCTGGGTCTCTCTCCTCCAGCGCCGGCCCATCGGCGCGACCTTCTTCTACCTCCAGAGCCTCTTCGATCTGGCGCTGGTGACCGCGATCGTCCACGTCACCGGACGGAGCGGGTCGCCCTTCGCGGCGCTCTACATCCTCGTCATCGCGGCGGGATCGCTCCTCCTGCCCACCGGTGGCGGGCTGCTCGTCGCCGCGCTCGGCAACGTCCTCTTCTTCGCCGACGTCATCTTCGCGCGTGACGGCGGATTCGACATCGGGCTCTGGCTGCAGCTCGGCATCTTCGCCGTCGTCGCGTTAGGCAGCGGCTGGGTCGCCGGCAAGCTGCGTGAGGGCGCGGCCGGCCGCGACCTCCTCGCCGCGGAGCTGGTCCAGGCGCGCCTCGAGGCCGCCGACATCCTCCACAACATCCGCAGCGGCATCGTCACGGTGGACGTGCAGGGGCGTCTGCTCTACGCGAATCCCGCGGCCAGCACCCTGCTCGGCACGGCCCTCGAGCGCCGGATGGGCCAGCCCTTCCTCGACTGGCTCGAGCCGATCGCGCCGATTCTCGCCGGTGCGCTGCGGCAGAGCGTCACCACCCGCGAGCGCATCGTGCGCGCCGAGGGAACGGTGTCCCGCGAGGATGGCGAGTTCACCATCGGCGTGACGACCACGGCGCCGGAGGCGCCCGGCGACGACCCGCATCGCCTCGCCACGTCGACGGCGATCTTCCAGGACATCTCGAACAACAAGCGGCTCGAATCGCTCCGGGTGCGCGCCGAGCGGCTCGAGGCGGTCGCGGAGCTGAGCGCGTCGCTCGCTCACGAGATCCGGAATCCGCTCGCGTCGATCCGGAGCGCGGTGGAGCAGCTCGCCGGAGCGCGCCACGCCACCGACGACGACAAGGTGCTCGGTGCCCTCGTGATGCGCGAGTCCGACCGGCTGTCGCGGCTGCTCGGCGAGTTCCTCGACTTCGCGCGCACGCGCGCGACGGTCATCGAGTCGGTGAACTTCGGCGACGTCGTGCGCGGCGCGACCAACCTCGCCGCTGCGCACCCCTCGCGCGGCGACGACGTGACGGTCGAGTGCTCGACGCCCCCCGATCCGATCGTCATCGAGGCGGACGAGGATCTGCTGCATCGCGCGGTCTTCAATCTCGCGCTCAACGCCCTCCAGGCGGTGCCCCCCGGCGGGCGCGTCGATGTCGACGTGCTTCCGCTGCCCCCGGACGAGGTTCCGGCGGGCGCCGGATTCGACGGGGGCGCCGTCGCCCTTCGCGTCACCGACGACGGGCCGGGCATCCCGATCGATCTGCGCGAGCGGATGTTCGATCCCTTCTTCACGACCAAGGAAGGTGGGACCGGCCTCGGGCTCCCCGTCGTCCACCGCGC
>DATAIN010000600.1:0-1659 GCA_036262635.1 Gemmatimonadaceae bacterium
CGGGCGAGTACTGAGCATCGAGGAAAAGCCGGTCGCGCCGCGGTTGAACCACGCGGTCACCGGTCTCTATTTCTACGACAACGATGTCGTCGAGATCGCGCGCACGCTGGAACCATCCGCACGCGGCGAGTACGAGATCACGGACGTCAACCGCCGCTACCTGGATCGCGGTGAGCTTCACATCGAGCTCCTCGGGCGCGGCATGGCGTGGCTCGACACGGGGACGCACGACTCGCTGCACGACGCCTCGAGCTTCATCGCGATGATCGAGAAGCGCCAGGGGCTGAAGATCGCGTGCATCGAGGAGGTCGCCTACCGCATGGGGTACATCGACGAGGACGCCCTCGAGCGCCTGGCGCGTCCGCTCGCGAAGAGCGGGTACGGGCACTATCTGCTGGAGGTCCTCGCGGACGCGAAGCGCGGGCGTCACGAGCTGCGGGGGACGCCCCCGGTGCGGGCATGAAGGCAAGCGAGCGGCGGGCGGGCGCGGGTGTCTCCGCCGGGAACGAGCGCGGCTACTTCGCCCACCCGGCGGCACTGGTCGAGTCGCCTAACGTCGGCACGGGGACGCGCGTCTGGGCGTTCGCGCACGTGCTGCCTGGTGCACGGATCGGCGCCGACTGCAACATCTGCGACGGCGTCTTCGTGGAGAACGACGTCGTCGTCGGCGACAGGGTGACGGTGAAGTGCGGCGTGCAGCTCTGGGATGGCGTGCGCCTGGAGGACGATGTCTTCGTCGGGCCCAACGCGACGTTCACCAACGACATTTTTCCGCGAAGCCGCGAGCGTCCCCCGCGGTTCGCGACGACGACGGTTCGCCGCGGCGCCTCGATCGGCGCCAACGCCACCATCCTCCCGGGAGTGGTGATCGGGGAGCGGGCGATGGTCGGCGCGGGCGCCGTGGTGACGCGCGACGTTCCGCCGGGCAGCGTCGTCGTCGGCAATCCCGCGCGCGTCGCCCGCGACGTCGACGCCGACGCGCGTCCGGTCGCTGGCGTTTCGCGAGTCGATGTGCCCCGCTTCGACGACGCGCGCGGCTCGCTCGTCTTCGCCGAGGCGAACACGCACATCCCGTTCACGCCGCGGCGGTGGTACGCGATAAGCGACGTTCCGGCGGGCGCGTCGCGTGGCGAGCACGCTCACCGGCGGACGCACCAGTTCTTCGTCGCCCTGCGCGGCAGCTGCACGCTGCACGTCGAGGATGGGATCAGACGCACGACCTGGCGGCTCGAGGCGCCGACGACCGGCCTTCACGTCCCGCCCCTTCACTGGAACGTGCTCGCGGACTTCTCCGCCGACGCCGTGCTCCTCTGTCTCGCGTCGGACGAGTACGACCCGGAGGAGTATATCCACGACTATGACGAGTTCCGCCGGCTGGTGAACGGGCGGTGAGCCGCGGCGTTCCATTTCTCGATCTCCGCGCCGCTCACCGGGAGCTCGCCGAGTCGATCGATGCTGCGTTGCTCCGCGTCGCGGCCGGAGGCTGGTACCTGCTCGGCGAAGAGCTCCGCGCCTTCGAGAGCGCCTTCGCCGGGTACGTCGGCACGCGTCACTGCATCGGTGTCGCCAACGGGCTGGACGCTCTCTACCTCTCCCTGATTGGCGCGGGGGTGGGAGCTGGCGACGAGGTCATCGTCCCGTCCAACACGTACATCGCGA
>DATAIN010000601.1:0-3056 GCA_036262635.1 Gemmatimonadaceae bacterium
CGACGTGCAGGTCGGAAAGAGCACCGTCGCGGCGGAGCTCGAGCCGCTGGTGCCGTATCTCAAGCGGCCGTACGTCCACCTCGCGCTCGATCCGGAGTTCTCGATGAAGGGGCCCGAGCCGCCGGGAAAGAAGATCGGGACGATGGACGCCGCCGACGTGAACGTCGCGATCGCGCTCCTGGCGAAGCTCGTCGACGAGAACAAGCTTCCCCCGAAGCTGCTCATCGTCCACCGGTTCACCCAGCGGATGCTCACGAACCACGAGAAGATCGCGCGCGATCCGCGCGTCCAGGTGATCGTGAACATGGACGGCTTCGGCCCGCCGCGGCTGAAGCTCGACTCGTACAAGGCCTACGTCCGCCAGCGGCCGGTGCAGTACTATGGGATCAAGCTGTTCTACAAGAACGACAAGCCGATCTTCACCCCGGCGGACGTGATGCGCCTCCTCCCGATCCCGCAGTACATCCAGTATCAGTAAGGCGTCGGCCGTGCGCCTCGTTCTGCCGGACGCCCGGCGATTCGGCTAACTTCCCCTGGGGACGCGGCCCGCGCGTCCCAGACCCGGTAGCTCAGCTGGTAGAGCAAAGGACTTTTAATCCTTAGGTCGTGGGTTCGAGCCCCACCCGGGTCACTCCGCACTTCGCGAGCGCGATACGCGTCACAGGGGTCGGCGGCGGACACCCCTTCCGTCCGCGGCCCTGATGAGCGATTGTCCATGCTTCGCAATCGCGCCGACGCAGACGCATCTCCCTTCGTGACCAGCTTCGACCCATTTCCGCTCTCTCAGCAAGGCCAGGGAGCGCAATCGCAGCGCCCGTCCCTGAGCCGCTCGAGCACCGAGCGGGTCGTCGCGCCGACGCAGGCAGCGACGCAGGAAGCTGAGCGAGCGCGGCTCGCGCTCGAGGCGGCGGGCATCGGGACGTGGGACTTCAATCCGATCACCGGCGCACTGGCCTGGTCGGATCGCACGCGCCTCGTGTTCGGGCTCCCGGGCGCGACGCCGCTCGACTATCAGACCTTCCTCGAGGGGATCCACCCCGACGATCGCGCGCGCGTGGACCGCAACGTCCAGGACGCCCTCGATCCGTTAGGCGGGGGGCGCATCGATGTCGAGTACCGCACGCGATGGCCCGACGGCGCGGTGCGCTGGGTGATCGCGAAGGGACGGACCACCTTCGACGAGATCGGCGGCGAGCGCCGTCCGGTGCGCTGCATCGGGACGATCATCGACGTCACGGACCGCCGCCGCGCCGAGGATTACTCTCGCCTTCTCGCCGAGGCGAGCACGCTCCTCGCCTCCTCGCTCGACGTCGAAGTGATGCTCGCCGGCGTGGCGCGGCTCGCCTGCCAGCGGCTCGCCGACGCAGTCGTGGTTGACCTCGCCGACGAGACCGGCGCCGTCACGCGCGCCACCGCGGTCGACAGGGACGGGCGACGAGCGGAGCTGATGCGCCGAGCGCGCGAGCTGCTCCCGACGGTGGGAGAGTGGAACGACGCGCACCCGATCGCGCGGGCGCTCCGGCAGCAGCGCACCGTGCGCCTCGAGTCGGTGAGCGTCACCGACCGCGATCGGATGGCGCAGAGCGAGGCGCACCGCGCGGCGCTGCAGCAGCTCGGCGTCTCCTCACTCGTCGTCGTTCCGCTCGTCGCCCGCGGCCACGCGCTCGGCGCGATCACGTTCGTCCGCACGGTGACCCGGCCCGGATACGACGAGGGTGAGCAAGCCGTCGCCGAGGAGCTCGCGCAGCGCACCGCGACGGCGATCGAGAACGCGCAGCTCTACCGCGCGGCCGTCGCAGCGAGCGAGGCGAAGTCGCACTTCCTCGCCTCGATGTCGCACGAGCTGCGGACGCCGCTCACCGCGATCATCGGCTACGAGGAGCTGCTCGCCGACGGGATCACCGGTCCGGTCACCGATACGCAGCGGCACCAGCTCGGGCGCATCAAGGCGAGCGCCAGCCACCTCCTCGGCCTGATCGACGAGATCCTCACCTACTCGCGCATGGAGGCGGGGAGCGAGCGGGCCCACATCGAGTCAGTGCGCGTCCGCGACGCGCTCGACGAAGCGGCCGCGATCATCTGCCCGCTCGTCGACGACCGGGGGCTGAAGCTCGAGATCGAGAGGCCGAGCTGCGTCGAGCAGCGACTCCAGACCGATCCGCAGAAGCTCCGGCAGATTCTCGTCAACCTGCTCTCGAACGCCGCGAAGTTCACCGAGCATGGCACGGTCACCCTCGGCGCCCGGCGCGAGGGCCGCCAGATGCTCTTCTTCGTGCGCGACACCGGAATCGGGATCTCGGACGAGAATCAGGCGCGGATCTTCGAGCCCTTCTGGCAGGTGGACCAGCGCGCCACGCGCCGCGTGATGGGCACCGGCCTCGGGCTGACGGTCTCGCGCCGGCTCGCCCAGATGCTCGGCGGCGACGTCGACGTCGAGAGCGAGCCGGGAAAGGGCAGCACCTTCACCCTCCAGCTTCCCGCCGAGGCGTGAGGCCTAACGGCGCGCTCAGCGCGCCGCGGTGAACTCCCAGACGAGGCGCGAGAGGTCGGCGATGAGCGACTTCGCGACCTTCTCGTCGGGGATCGACCCGGTCAGCACGACCAGCACGTACGGGGTCCTCCCGGGCGGGTAGACGATCGCGGCGTCGTGCAGTATCCCCGTGATCCATCCCGTCTTCTGCGCGACCGGGGTCCCCGGGGGAAGACCGGCCAGGATCTCGCCGGTGTACACCTCGCGCAGCAGGATGTCGCGCATCCGGGTGCAGCTCTCGCGCGACGCCGCCTGACCGCGCTCGATCGCGAGCATCAGCGCGGCGAGGTCGTTCGCCGTGGTGGTGTTGTTCAGCCCACGATCGTACGCCTTCTGGTCCTCGACCCCACGTCGCACGTGGATCCGCCTCGCGCCGAGGGCGTGCGCGGTCGCGTCGACGTTCGTCGCGCCGGCCATCGCGATGAGCGTGTTGGTCGCGAGGTTGCTCGAGTGGATGATCATGCGCTCGATCAGCTCACCGACGCGCACGCGTTTCCCGATGAAGGAATAGAGCGAGCTGTCCGAG
>DATAIN010000602.1:0-2523 GCA_036262635.1 Gemmatimonadaceae bacterium
TCGGGGCGCCGCCACTTCGGGAGACGGCGGAGGTTCGCGCGCCGCTGCACCACCGGCCGCGTCGACGTGAAGCCCTCGGGGAGCCAGCGCGTCGGATCGGGGGCGCCGCGCTCGGTCGTCGGCGGCATCGCGCGCCAGCGGGCGACGTCCACCGCCGACTCGACGGCGTCGCTCGTCACCAGCTCGGCGGCGACGAGCTCGCGCAGCACGTCGCGCAGCGCGCGCGTGGCGAGCCCGGAGGCGGCCTGCAGGTCGTCGACGAACGACGCCCCCTGCGTCGCCAGCGTCTCGCGCAGCCGCTCGCCGTCGCTGCCTAACGCGTCGGCTCCCGTCGGCTCGGCGCGCAGCCAGGACGCCCCCGTACCGCGCGCGAACCAGCGCACGCCGGAGAGCGTCCAGGCGCCGGACCGCTCGTCGAGCTTTCCCGCCCCCGCCCAGACCAGCTCTCCCGACGAGACCATCCGCGTCAGCGCGTCCGCGACCGACGCCTCGTCACCCGCGGCGAGCCGCGCCGGGAGATGGTCGCGAAGCCAGCCATCGGCGGAGCGAACGAGTCCGCTCTGCTGTTCCACCAGTCGCGCCACCGCGCCGCCGCCACTGAGTCGGTCACGCGGGTCGAGGTGCTGCCAGCGTTGGAGGAAGGCGGCCAGCACGGGGAGCTCCACCGCCTCCACCGCGCGCCGCGCCGCGGCGAGCTCGCGCCGCCGCGCCAGCTCGAGCACCGCTCGCGGTGCCCAGCGCGGGTCGCCGCCCGTCGACGCGACCCGCACGAGACGCCCCGCGCGCTCCCATTCCTCGATCCGCGTCGCAAGCCGCGTGGCGTCGAAGTCGTAGCGCGCCCGGATGTCAGCGAGCGAGACCGGACCCGCGAGCGACAGATATCGCCAGAGGATCTCGCGCCGCGCCGCGGCGCGCGTCAGGGTCGTCTGGCGCAGCAGCTCTGGGACGACCTCCTCGGCGGCGCACTCGCGCGGCTCGACGCCGCAGCGCACCGTCGCCATCGCCGCGCGCCCGAACGCAGCGGAGTAGCGCGGATGCGTCTCGGTGAGGATCACCCGCCACTCGTTGCCGTTCACGGTAGGAACCGGGATCTCGATCGCGCGGCGGCTCGCGAGCAGCTCGTTCAGCGGCTCGCCGGTGACGCCCTCCTCGGCGGTCGCCACACGGGCCGCGGCTTCGGTGCGCGTGAGGTCGCCGGCGCGGTCGATGAGGATCGAGAGCTCGTCCGCCGAGCGTGCGCGCCGGCCGGGCGCGGTGCCGCGACGGGCGGCGAGCACCTCCTCGATCGCGGCGAGCGTCGTGTCCTCCGGCGCCTCCTGGCCGGTGAGTCCCTGCAGCAGCGCCCGATCGAGCGAGAGCATCGCCGCGCGTCGCTCGGCGCGTGGTGCGTCATCGCCGTACATCCAGTCCATCACGAAGCCGAACTGGAGGCTCGCCGCGAACGGCGAGGGAATCTCCGTCGCCGCGGTGCGGACGATGATCTTCCCTTCCTCGAGATCGCCGAGCACCCGCGCCAGCGCCGGCATGTCGAACGCCTCCTGGAGCACCTCCCGGTAGGTCTCGACGAGCACCGGGAACGACGGAAACTCCCGCACCGCCTGGAGGAGGTCGAGCGACTTGAGGCGCTGCAGCCAGAGCGGCATCCGCCGCCGCGGGTTGCCGCGCGCGAGAAGCAGCGCCCGCGCCGCGTTCATGCGGAAGCGCGCGCCGAAGAGCGAGGTCGTCCCCACCTCCTCGAGCACGCGCCGCTCCGCTTCCGTGGGCGAAACGCCGAGGAACGCGCCTAACGGTACAGGTCCGCCGAGGTCGGGCATGCGGATCATGATGCCGTCGTCGGTGGTCTGGACCTGGACGTCGATCTCGCCCTCCTCTCCCTTCCGCGCGCGCTCGCCGAGGGCCTCGCGTACGCGTTGCGCGATCGCCATCCCCCATGGCGCGGTGACGCGGCCGCCGAACGGTGCGTGCAGCACCACGCGCACCGAGCCCGTCTCGTCGCGGAAGTGCTCGAGGAGGAGCGTGCGCTCGTCGGGGACGACGCCCGTCGCCGCCTTCTGCTGGTGGACGTACTCGACCATCGACGTGATCGTCGCCTCATCGGCGTCGTAGTGCGCCATCAGCGCATCGAGCGCGGCACGGTCGCGGGCGGCGTCGAGCGCGCGCCGCAGGTTGCCGACGCGCTCGGTGAGGTGCGCCGAGCGTGCGCCGTACTCACCGTGCCAGAAGGGCATCCGCGCCGGCGAGCCCGGTGCCGGCGTGACGATGACGCGATCGTGCTCGATCGATCCGACGCGCCAGGTGCTCGAGCCGAGCTGGAAGACGTCGCCGATGCGCGTCTCGTGGACGAACTCCTCGTCGAGCTCACCGAGCCGCGTGCGGTCGGGGAGGGTGACGGCGTAGAGCCCGCGGTCGGGGATCGTGCCCCCTGAGATCACCGCCGCCATGCGCGACGCGCGCGGCGCGCTCACCGTGCCCGCGACGCGGTCCCAGATCACCTTCGCCTCCAGGGCCGCGGCGACGTCGGCG
>DATAIN010000603.1:0-8805 GCA_036262635.1 Gemmatimonadaceae bacterium
GGGGCGGGGGGGGCGGCGCGGTAGAGGTGACGGTGAAGGGCACCGATCCACTCTGACCCTCGCTCGACGCGGAGATCATCGCTCCGCCCGGTGCGACGGCCGTGACGAGCCCCGTGGGCGACACGCTGGCCACTGACGCGGCGCTGCTCGACCAGGAGACTGGCCGGTCGGGAAGCGGCGCACCCGCCGCGGTACGGGGCTCCGCGGAGAATTGCACGGCCTGGCCAACGGTGGCCACGGTGCTCGCCGCGGTGACGGAGACCGACGCGACCTGGTCGCGCAGGGTCGCTTCGCCCTTGCACGCGGCGAGTGCGAGAATGAGGCTGGTGGCGGCTGCTTTGAGCACTGACGGGAAGAGGCGCATGGTTGCACTCCTCAGGAGTCCGTCTGGCGGCTCGACCGGCGTGGCGCTGTGAAGCGCGGTAGCCTCGGAGCTTTGCGTCGCCGGCTTTCGCCGGGTTTGCCTTTGTCGCGCGCCTCTTCGCGAGGTTGGCGATCCTGCCGGCTGACTCAATCGTGTGGTGAAAGGTAATGATGCGCGAGAACGTGGACGACGACGTGATCTCACAAGGCAGACGAGCGCCGCATCGGTGGGTCACCCTGTGCTGCAGCGCACGTCGCGCGTCGGAACGTCACGTGATTTGGAAACATACGAACAATAATTCGTCCGCATGGCCATTCATCCCGTGAACGCTCGTTCCGTCGTCGAGCGTGCGCTGCACCTACAGTAGAGCAGTTCCGCTGGAGCTGATACGATCCCCGTCACATCGATCGGAATTGCTGCGACGAGATGTCCGCATGCAGACATGTGGCGACGAACGCATCAGCTCGCAAACGGATGCGGTCAGTTTGTCATTGGCCGCTGAGATAGATCTCGCTCATGCGCATCCACTGGTCGGCGGGCACGACGCCGCCCGTGCCGCCCCAGGTCGGCGCCCAGTTGATCGTGTCCCAGGTGTTGCCCTGACCCGCGCCGACGAACTGCATGTTCGGATAGCTCGCGATCTTCGCGCCGTCGAGCCAGAACTCCACGCTTCCATCCGAGACGCCCGGGGTGTTCGCGCGGAGCACGAGCTCCCACTTGTACCAGCGGTCACGCACCACCTGGGCGGACGACACGACGTTAGGCGGAAGATTGATCGCGCCACCCGACACGGGGATCTGCTGCAGGCGCACCTGCGGCTGGAAGCTCGGCGTGGTGCCGCTGCCCATGACCGCCAGCGTGACGCGATTGGAGCCGCCGATCCAGATGTGGAACAGCTTGTTGACGCTGGAGTTCGGATGGCCGTAGAAGTTCGGCGACATCTTGAACCAGAATGCGAGGTAGAGCGTGTGTCGACCGCCGAGCTGGGTGTAGAGATTCACCGGCTCGGTGCCACCCGCGAAACCGGCAGGATAGCGCACCTGTCCGACCGTCGGCTGCGACTGGGGGGCGGTGGGGTCGGCGACGAACGACAAGTTCGTCGCGTAGTAGTCCGTCCATCCCGCCTCGTTGAAGGCGGCGAAATGCCGATCGCTGATAAGCGTCAGTCCCGCCGGCTCGTTCGTGCCCGTCGGCGGCGGATTGACCGGCGGATCGCTCACCGTGATGGTCGCGCTCGCGCTTCGCCCTTCGCTTGTCGCGGTGACTGCCGTGCTGCCCGCGGCGCGCGCGGTGACGTACCCAGCGCTCGAGACGCTCGCGACACCGGCGTTGGCGGTGCTCCAGGTGACCGTCCTGCCGCTCAGCGTGTTGCCCGCGCTGTCGCGAACCGTGGCGACGAGCTGCGTTCCCTGTCCGACGAGCAGGGAGCTCGAGTTCGGCGCGACGGCGATCGAGGCCACCGGCACGGCGGAGACGACGAGCGAGACACTGCCCGACTGCCCCTCGCTCGTCGCCGTGATGGTCGCGTTCCCCGTGCCGACTGCCGTCACCAGCCCGCTCGATGAGACCGTGGCGACTCCCGACGCCGAGCTGCTCCAGGCGACCGCGCGGCCCGTGAGTACGTTGCCCGCCGAATCGGCGAGTGTCGCGGTGAGCTGCGTCGTCTGCGTCGGATGGAGCGTCGACACCGGCGCAGTCACCGTCACGCGACGTACCGGTACCTGGCTGACCGTCATCACCACCGAACCGCTGCGTCCCCCGCTCGACGCGCTCACCGTGGCCGTGCCGATCCGGCGCGCGGCGACGTAGCCGCTCGTGCTGACGCTCGCCACCGTCGTGTCGCTGCTCGCCCACGCGATCGTGCTTCCCGCTACCGGATTACCCGCGCTGTCGACCGCGGTGGCGGCGAGCTGCACGCCGTCGCCGACCAGCAGCGTTGTACGTGGCGCGGACACGTTCACCGCGTACACCGACGGCGCCGGCGGAGGCGGTGGGGGTGGGGGGGGGGTGGCGCCTGGTACGCCGCCGCTCACGTACATGTGATCCATGCGCATGTACTGATCGGCCACTACGCGGTCGCCGGAGCTCCCCCAGTACGGGGCCCAGCTGATCGACTGCCAGTTGTGCGACTCGGTCGCGCTCGCGAACTGGATCCCCGAATACGAGCTGAGTCTCGTGCCGTTCAGCCAGATGTCGACCGTGCCGTCGTTGTTGTCAGCCGTGTTCGAGCGAAGCACGATCTCCCAGCGCTGCCACTGACCACGCACGACCGCGCCGGTGCCGACGTTCGGGACGAGACGCAAGGCCGGCGCGCGGACGATGTTCCGCAGCTCGATCACCGGCTGCAGCGGAGCGCTCCCGGTGCCGGCGGCGCTGAACGTCGCCCGAAAGCGATCGCCGAGGGTGAAGTAGAGGATCTTGTTCCCGCCCGACAGGTGCCCCTGGAAGTTGGGCGAGAGCGCGAGCCAGAAGGACAGATAGATCGCCTGCGCGCCACCGGGGAGATCGATGTAGTTCGTCATCGGCGCGTTGCCACCGGTGAAGCCGGCGGGGAACCGCGCCTCCCCGACGCCCGACGCCGAACGCGGAGCAGCGGCATCCTGGACGATGGAGAAGTTGGGCGTGGACTGATCGTGCCATCCCGCCTCCGAGAGCGCGGAAAACGGACGCTCGCTCACCACGCTCAGTCCCGTGGGTTCGAATGGCCAGTTGACACTCGCCGCAGCAGCGGGCGCGGGACCGGTGATCGCCGCGCCGCCTCCGCCATCGGAGCACGACGCGGCGATTCCAGTGATGACGCAACATGAAAGCAAAGCAGTAGCTAGAGAACGCATGGTTCCCCTCCAGGGCGGGCCGCGGCGATCTGCCGCGAACCCTTCGAATGGTGTTGTTGGCGGTGTGGCGATCCGACCCTTGGGGGATACCGAGATGAGTCGGTTGGATCGATCTGCTGTTCCGCCGTTCGATGCTTCGCGCCCCGGCCGACGAGCTGGTCTGGTGTACAGCCTGCTGCTGACGCGCGTGCAGGATGGCGCGCAGGCAGTCAGCATGCCACGCGCGCGCCGCCTGATCGAATTCCACCCGTTCTCGCATGCGCGCGCAGCGGAATCGATCAATGCGCGGACAGCCGCACATCGGCGCTGTGCGTTCGCTCACGCGTGAAGCGCGGTCTGCCGTGCGACACACGTTTCTCGCAATCGGTTGTTTGCGCTCGCGCGAAACGTTAGGCAGCTACTGGCGCCTGGGGGAATGCCCACCATCGGCCATTCGCGGTGCGCGACCGGCGCCGGCGCGTGTCACGCGTTAGGCAGGACGTCGGGCGTGCACGCGGGCGCGCGCCGCCCCGACCCGGGGGGGGCGGCGCGTCGGCTCAGAGGCCGCTGATGTAGATGTGGTCGATCCACATGTACATGGGACGGCGGACGCTCGCGCCCGTGCCGCCCCACGTCGGCGCCCAGTTGAGCGACTGCCACCGGGCGTCCTGCGTCCCGGCGATGAAGCGCTGGTCGCAGTAGTCGCTGACCTTTACGCCGTCGAGCCACAGCTCGACGCTGCCGTCGGCGTTGCCATCGCCATTCGCCACCAGCACCAGCTCCCAGTGCTGCCAGCGTCCCCGCACCACAGTGGCCCCCGGAGCGGCGTTCGGAAGGAGGTTCACCGCACCACCGGGAACGGCAACGCGCTGCAGTCGAACCTGCGGCTGAAGGGCCGACGTCCCCGCTCCCTGGGCCGAGAGCGTGACACGGTTCGCGCCGCCGATCCAGATGTGAAAGATCTTGTTCACACCGGAGCGCGGGTGGCCCTCGAATCCTGGGGAGAGCTTCATCCACCACGACACGTAGAGCGTCTTCGCCTCGGGTATCGGGACGTAGAGATTGATCGGCTCCGATCCGCCGGAAAATCCCGCGGGGAAGGTCGCCTGCCCGACGAGCGGCGGCGACTGGCGAGCCGTCGGGTCCTGCACGATCGAGAAGTTCCCGCGGGCGTAGTCCACCCACGGCAGTTCCGGACTCGTGCTGAACGGCCTGTCCGCCACGACGCGCAACCCTGGCGGCTGATTCGGGTACCGGTCGTCGGTGCTGGCCGGGCGCTCGCGAGCACGGGCGCAGCCCGGCTCCGCGACGCGCCGGAGCGACCGTGCCGCCGCGTCGCCGCTCGCACACGAGCAGGCGATCAGGGCGAGTAGCGCAGCGGCGACTGGCCTGTGGCGCGAATGCATCAAGGCTCCCTCCGTGGTCCGCGACTCCCAGCGGCGTGGTCGGTGCAGCTCGACACGCGCACGAGTGCCCATCTCCTGATGTACGATGCAGTTGAGCGAAGCGAAAGCTCCGCCCTCGGAGCGTCCCGCATCGCGCCTTGGGGATGGAAGCAGACTTGCGCTCAGCGGCCGCGGCGTCCACCGAATATCCATCCCGCCTTTGCGCGCGTCGCACCGGCACCCGACGTCCCGCGCAACTCGCTCATACCGCCATGACCGCCGTCGCTCCTGCACCAACCGCCGAATACTCGCATCCCGCCGCCCACCGTCCTGCCACCGCGTCGCGTGAGCCGTTACGCGTCGGAATCATCGGCGCGGGGAAGATGGCACGCCACCACATCCGGGCGATCGGGCAGCTGCGCTCCGCGATCGTCGCCGCCATCGCCGACCCGGTGTCTACATCGCGTGAAGCGGCCTCCCCGCTCGCCCCCTCGGCGCGACTCTTCGAGAGCTACGATCGCATGCTGCGCGAGGAAGCGCTCGACGTGGTGCACGTGTGTACCCCGCCCTCCACGCACGTCGCGGCCGCGACCGCCGCGCTGCTCGCCGGGTGCGACGTATACGTCGAGAAGCCCTTCGCCGAATCGGCGCGCGAGGCGAGCGAGCTGCTCGCGCTCGCAAGCGAGCGCGGACGACGCGTCAGTGCCGGGCATCAGCTGTTGTTCGAAGCGCCGACGCGAATCGTCGACGCATATCTGCCCGCGATCGGCAGGGTGGTGCACGTCGAGAGCTTCTTCTCGTTTCGAACGGTCAGGCGTGCCCCCGGGGGACGCGCGGCGCTGCGCCCCGACATCCAATTGCTCGACATCCTCCCGCATCCCGTCTACCTGCTCCTGCACGTTCTCGACCGATGCGCGGCGGGCACGACCGATCTCGTGTCGCTCGAGCTCAGCGAAACGGGGACGGTGCACGCACTCGTTCGGCGAGGCCACCTGACCGCCGCGCTCACCGTTTCGCTCGAGGCACGACCGGTCGAGAGCTATCTCCGAGTGTCGGGCACCAATGGATCGCTTCATGCCGACTACGTGCGCGGCACGGTCGAGCGCCATCTCGGGCCCGGCAGCTCCGGCATCGACAAGGTCCTCGCCCCGTACCGGAGTGCATGGCAACGGGCAGCCGGCACCACTCGCGCGCTCGCCCGCCGCGTGCGGGACCGGCGCTCCGGGTACCCAGGGCTGCGTGAGAGCTTCGCGGCATTCTACGACGCGATCCGCGAAGCCGGGCCGGCACCGCTGTCGCCGGCGGGCATCGTGGAGACCACTCGCATCTGTGAGGCTGTCGCGGGACGACTCGACGCGCAGCGGCGCGATGGGCCACCGCCGGTCGTGCACGAGCGCGGACGCCCGGTCGTGGTCGTGACCGGGGCGGCGGGATTCCTCGGCCGCGCGGTCATCGCCGAGCTCCTCGAGTCGGGGGAGCGGGTGCGTGCGCTGGTGCGGCGCGATCCCGCGCCGTGGGAGCGGATGGCTGGCGTCGAGTATCGCGTCGTCGATCTGGGAGAGATGCTCCCGGCCGACACGATGGCCGACGCGCGACTCGTGCTTCACGCAGCGGCCGAAACGGTCGGTGGCTGGGAGGAACATCAGCGCAACTCCATCGACGCATCGGAGCATGTCCTGCGCGCCGCCGCCGCGAGCGGCGTCAGACACGTCATCCATGTGAGCAGCCTGGCGGTGCTCGACGATCAGGTGGTGATGCGCGACGACGGCCCACTGCATCGTCAGAGTCGGGCCTCGGGTCCCTATGTGTGGGGAAAGCTCGAGTCCGAGCGCCTGGCGCTCCGTCTCGGTGAGGAGCTCGGCGTCGACGTTCACGTCGTCCGTCCGGGCCCGATCGTGGACTTCATGGAGTTCGAACCTCCCGGGCGACTCGGCAAGCGCATCGGCAATCTCTTCGTCGCGGTGGGTTCGCCGCGTCAGCGTCTCGCCGTGGTGGAGGTACGGTTCGCGGCGAGGATGCTGGCATGGCTCGCCGCGAATCCCGGGGAGGCACCCAGACATCTCAACCTTCTGGCGCCGGAACCGGTGAGCAAGCGACAGCTCATCGCCATGCTCCGACAGCGCAACCCCGACGTCACCGTCGTGCGGCTCCCGTGGACGCTCGTGCTGCCGTTGTCGTGGGGGGCGTCGGCGCTGCAGAAGGTGCTGCGGCCGAGCCGTCCCGCCACGAGCATCGCGAAGGCGTTTCGCGTGGGCCGTTACGACTCGACCCGTATCGCGGAGCTTGCGCACCGCGCCGGGATCTCTGTCGAGAGCTGAGGCGACCCGAGGGCTCGTGGAGCGGGCGCCCGGGTCTGCCGCGAAATTCACTCCGCGTGCCGTGACGTTCGCACCCAGTTGCCCGCGTTCACGCTCGCGAAGATCCTGAGCTGCAGCGCGACGCGCCACAGCGCGTAGATCGGCAGATAGAGGAACGCGCGCGCGGCGGACCACGGTTCCGCGACCGACGCGGTCGCGAGCATCGCGTAGGCCACCTGGCGCGCGATGCTGAGCGCGAGGAGGAGCACGATCACTCCTCCGCCGGGGGGCGACATCCACCAGGTCAGCGCGAGCAGGCAGGCCGCGAGCGCGGTATGGACGACCGGGCCGAGCGCGATCAGCTCTCCCATGGCGTCCAGCTTCTGGTGCCAGCCGATCGCTCGGCTCCCGAGGATTGCCCGGCTCGTGTGCAGGAGAACCCAGAGCTTGCCCGCCCCCCAGCGGCGGCGTTGCGGCCCGCTCTGCGCGAGGCTGCGCGCCTCCTGCGAGTACGTATGCGCGTCGGGCGCGCATTCGATCCGTACGCCGCGCGCGGTGAGGAGCGCGTACATCTCCCACGTTTCGGTGATCGAGAACGCCGGCCATCCGTGGGTCGACAGCACGTCGCTCCCGAAGACGGTCCCGTTCACGAGCGGCACGTTGAGACCCGACGGCGCCTTCAACCCGTTCATGTAGACGAAGCGCGCGACGGAGAACACGGCCGACATCCGTGTCAGCGCGTTCTCCGTCGGATTGCTGACGTCGCCGAAGGGCTGGATGACCTTCGCTCGAACGGGACCGCGGGCCGCGATGCAGCGGGCGAATTCAGGGTTCACGAAGCTGTCGGCGTCGAGCACGACGACGGCGTCGTGTCGCGAGAGATCGATACGATCGAGCGCCCAACGGATGGCGTACGGCTTTCCGCGCTCCCGCTCCGACTGCCGGTCGAGGCACTCCACCCCCTCGGCGCGGGCAACGTCCGCGGTGCGGTCGTCGCAGTTGTCGGCGATCACGATGCAATGGACCCGATCCAGCGGATAATCCATCGCCCGGACCGAGCGCAGCGTGCGGGCGAGGAGCAGCTCCTCGTTGTGCGCCGGAATGAGGAAGAGCAGCCGCGGTTCCCGTTCCGTTGGAGCCGCAAGACGCCGGGGACGCGTCCGGCGCAGCGGTGCGACGAGCAGCGACACGAGGTCGGCCAGGGTCGGCAGGAAGAGCGGCAAGGCGAGGAGAGCCGCGAGTGCCGTCATCAGAAGCATGGCGACCTCGATATGAGGACGGAGATTCCGCTCGCTGGCATCACGAGCTGCCGGCGGATACCCGCTCCGTCGTCCGCCTTCGACCAGCGCGGCCCGGCACCCGATGCGCGAGTCGGAGCGTGGCGGGAGGAGCGGCGAGCAGCTCTCCGTAGAGCGCCTCGATGGCGCGCGTGGTCTCCGTAGCGTCGAAATGTGCGGCTCGCTCCTTCGCCCCCGACGCGAGCCGTCGCCGGAGCGCCGGGTCACCGAGCAGCGTCATCAGCAGCGCCGCGAGCTCCGCGGGCCTGTCGGGGTCGTACAGCCGGCCCGACTCCGGAGTCAGCACCTCGAGCGGCCCACCGAAGTGCGTGGCCAGGACAGGCTTGCCGAGCGCGAGTCCCTCGACGACCACGATCCCGAAGGGCTCCGGGACGCGCGAGGCATGGATCACGACGTCGGCGGCGTTCATCAGATCGGGAACGTCGGTTCGAGCGCCAAGAAACGAGATCTGGGCCCCGATACCCGCCTCGCGTACCGTGGCCTCGAGCGACGCGACGTATGATGCGTCCGCGGGGGACGCCGCGCCCGCGAACGCGACATGCACCTGGCCGCGCACCGCAGGAGCGAGCCTCGCGACTGCCGAGAGGACGATGTCCTGTCCCTTCCAGTGACGGATGTTTCCGACCATGAGTGCAAGGAGCACGTCGT
>DATAIN010000604.1:0-1907 GCA_036262635.1 Gemmatimonadaceae bacterium
GCATCGGTGAACGGTTTCCCCGTCGGCCCGCGGTCGGCCACGATCGCCAGCCGCCGCTCGACGGGGCCGACCTTGAGGATCGCGTGCGTTCCGCAATCGACCGCGGGGAAGAGCGTCGCCCGGCCGATGAACTGCGCGACCTCGCGCGACGCCGGCTTGTCGTAGAGCTCCTCCGGCGTGCCGACCTGGAGCAGCTTTCCCTTCCGCATCAGCGCGACGCGGTCGGCGATGGCGAAGGCATCCTCCTGATCGTGCGTGACGAAGAGCGCCGTCATGCGCAGCCGGCGCAGGGTGTCGCGCAGCTCGGTGCGCATCGAGCGGCGCAGCGTCGGGTCGAGGTTCGAGAGCGGCTCGTCGAGCAGCAGCGCCCGCGGCTCGATGACGAGCGCCCTTGCCAGGGCAACCCGCTGCTGTTCCCCACCGGAAAGGCTCTGCACCGGCCGCTTGCCCGCCCCCTCGAGCCCCACGCCGGTGAGCAGCGTGCGCGCCCGCTCGAGACGCGCGTTGCGCTCGATACCGCGCGCCTCGAGCCCGAAGGCGACGTTCTCCTCCACGTTCATGTGGGGGAAGAGCGCGTAGTGCTGGAACACCATCCCGAAGTTCCGCTTCTGCGGCGGCAGGCGGGTGATGTCCTTCCCGTCGAGGGTGATCGTTCCCGCGTCGGGGGTGTCGTGGCCGGCGACCATGCGCAGCGTCGTCGTCTTTCCGGAGCCGGAGGCGCCGATCAGCGCGAGCAGCTCGCCGGCGCCGATCTCGAGGGTCAGGTCGTCCACGGCGCGCGTCGCGCCGAAGACGCGGGTGACCCCGTCGAGGGAGAGCGTGCCCGCCGTCATCGCGTCGCGCCGCGGTTGCGGATGTTCGCGTCCCAGTACGTCATCCACTCGTCGAGGTGCGCGGCGAGGAGCGCGCGGTCCATCGGCATGGGCTTGATCTGGCCTAACGCGCCGGCGATCTCGGGAGGGAGCGAGTCGCGCGGGATGTCGGTGCGCGCCGGGATGCGGATGAAGCGGCGCGACGCCTCGATCATCTGGTGCTTCGAGGAGACGAACTCGTAGTACGTCTTCGCCGCCGCCTCGTGCGGCGTGCCGCGGACGATCGCGATCCCGTCGACGAGCAACGGGGTGCCGCTCTTCGGGAAGACGTACGCCACCGGGATCCCGACGCGCTGCGTCAGCGTCGCGATGTCGGGCATGTTGTAGAGGGTGATCGCCCCCTCCTGCCGCCCGAGCTTCTGGTAGAGGATCGTCGGGTTGAGGACGTATTCCTTGGTGTTCGCGTCGAGCCGCCGCAGCCACTGGTAGCCCCGTTCGGGGCTACCAGTCTCTCGTATGGAGCGCAGGATCTGCGCGCCGAAGATCGCGCGCATCGACCCCGACGCCACCGGATCGCGGATCACGACGCGCCCCTTCCACTTCGGGTCGAGGACGTCGTCCCAGTCCTTCGGGGCGCTCGCCGAGTCGATCGCCTGGGTGTTGTAGGCGATGACCTCGGGGGTGAGATACGTCCCGTACCAGCGATCCTGCGGGTCGCGCGCCGCGGTGTCGACCGCGCTCTTCCAGCTCGGCGCGTAGGCGACGAGGAGGCTCTCCTTGGCCGCGCGGTCGAAGATCTCCGCGGTCGCCCCGAACCAGACGTCGGCCTGCGGGTTCGCCCGCTCGGCGCGCAGCCGCTCGAGCACCTCCTGCGCGCCCATGTCCACCCACTGCACGTCGACGGTCGGATTCGCCTTCTCGAACTCGGCCTCGGTGTACGCGAGCAGCTCCTTCCCGTGCGGCGAGTAGACGGTGAGCACGGTGCGTCCGTCGCTCTTCGCGCAGGCGGCGAGCGCGAAGGCGGAGAGCGCGAGGAGCGTCAGGCGACGTGCGGTCATCTCGTCAGGCGTGCGTCAGGGAACGGGCTGCGTCTTC
>DATAIN010000605.1:0-2423 GCA_036262635.1 Gemmatimonadaceae bacterium
GGCACGCTGATGATCGAGCCGACGGAGAGCGAACCGAAGTCGGAGCTCGACCGCTTCTGCGACGCGCTGATCGCGATCCGCGAGGAGATCGCCGACATCGCCGGCGGCGTGCTCGACAAGTCCGACAATCCGCTCAAGAACGCGCCGCACACTCTCGATCAGGTCGTGAGCGACACCTGGTCGCGCGGCTACTCGCGCGAGCGCGCCGCGTTCCCGCTGTCCTTCGTCCGGGACCACAAGTTCTGGCCGGCGGTGGCGCGGGTGGAGAGCGCGTACGGCGACCGCAACCTGGTCTGCTCCTGCCTCCCGACCGACGCTTACGCCGAGGCAGTCACGGCATGACGGTGCGCGGGCGCGGCGACCTGCAGCTCGTCGTCGCGCTCGCGGCCGCGCTCGCCCTCGGCTGCGAAAAGCCGAACCCGGACGACGCGCCCTGGGCGCGAGCGAAGTCCGCGTCGTACGCCAGCGACAGCGCGCAGATCGTCGCGCTGGCGCGACACGCGCTCGGCGATTCGCTCGAGCTGCGCGTGGAGACGATCGCGAAGGGGAGCCAGGGATGGTTCGTGCGACTGCTCCCCGTGCGCGGCGGCCTCCCCGGCGGCGGGACGGTTTACGTCCAGCCTAACGATTCGTCGGCGACGGTGGTGAAGAGGTACTGAACTACGGTTGCCAGGTCCCGGTTTCCGGTGGCAGGGAACTGCGGTCGACGCTGTTCACCGGTCACTGGCACCCGGCAACCGGCAACCGTCTCACTGCCCGATGTGCTTCCTGTACTCGTCCGGGCCGAGCAGGGAGTCGCGCTCGTCGGCGCCGCGGAGGCGGAGCTTGATCATCCAGCCGTCGCCATAGGGATCGCTGTTCACCAGCGCGGGCTCCTTGTCGAGCCGGTCGTTCACCGCGACTACTTCGCCGGAGAGCGGGCAGAACAGCTCCGAGACCGCCTTCACCGCTTCCACCGTTCCGAAGACGTCGTGCGCGCCGTACGTCGCGCCCACCTTCGGCAGCTCCACGTAGACGACGTCGCCGAGCTCTCCCTGCGCGTAGTCCGTGATCCCGATCGCGACGACGTCCGCGTCGCCGGTGTCCTTCACGTACTCGTGGTCCTCGGTGTACAGCAGATCGCTCGGAATGTCGGCCACGACGCGCCTCGGACGAAAGGGTGAGATCGGCGCGAAGTCTACCCGCGCGGTGGCGCGAGTGTCAAGGAATCGCGCGTCGTGCGCGACGCGGATTCCGCGGCGAGCGCGCGCCACACCTCGTCGATGCGATGTTCCAGCGCCTCGCGCGTCGTGTCGTTGTCGATGACGAAGTCGGCGCGCGCGCGCTTGAGATCGGCGGGCATCTGCTGCGCGATCATCTGCATCGCCTCCGTCTCGCGCAGCCCGCGGTCGCGCACGAGGCGCTCGAGCCGCACGGGGCGCGGCGCGTCCACCAGCACGATCCGGTCGAAGCCCTCGGCGAGGTTGCTCTCGAAGAGCAGGGGGATGTCGCAGACGACGACACGGTCGCCACGCCGCCGCGCCTCGGCGACCAGTTGCTCGCGCATCCGCGCGACCTCGGGGTGCACGATCGCGTTGAGCTCGCGCAGCTCCTGTGGATCGCCGAAGACGCGGCGACGGAGCGCGGCGCGATCGAGCACGCCGTCCGGCGAGAGCACGTCACGCCCCCAGCGCTCGACGATCGCGTCGTATCCCGGACTTCCGACCCGCACGGCCCGGCGCGCGAGCACGTCGGCGTCGATCAGCGTCGCGCCGCGGGCGACGAAGCTCTTCGCTACGGTCGACTTTCCGGCGGCGATGTTGCCAGTGAGTGCGACGAGCAGCATGATCGGGAGAGGAACTCTCGGCCGGCGGCGGCCCGTGGGGCACCGATGTGCCGCACGCGCGCAATACTGGGGTGCCGTCGGTACGCTGTCAACGCGCTGCGTCACCCTTCGGTGGCCCGATGTGCGCGAATGTTGCGTCCCGTCGAGACTCACCCATTCACCGACCCGGCCATGCTCGACCCGCGAACGCTCGGCTTCAACAGGCTCGCCGCCCTCGGGGCGCTGGGCGCCTCCGGCGGACTCGTCCTGATCCTGCTCGTGCTGTTCGCGCTGCTGCGCCCCTACCCGCGCGGCGGGATGGACGGGACGCACTACGCGCTGACGTTGATGGCGTTCACCGGCCTGATCGGGGTGATCATCATCGTTCATCTCGCCTTCGCGCGACAGCTCTGGAACGCGCCCGTCAGCGACGAGGAGCGCGTCGCGCGCCAGGCACGCGCCAAGCGGAAGGCGCGCGCGTAGCGCCCGCGCTCAGAGCAGCGCGACCTGATCCTCGTCGGCGCGCGGACAGGAGTGGCAGTGCCGGCAGCGCGCCTGATACGAGTCGCTCGCGCCCACCATGATGGTGGGTGAGTCGTAGCGCGCCGGCCGCCCCTCG
>DATAIN010000606.1:0-1710 GCA_036262635.1 Gemmatimonadaceae bacterium
AAGCGAAGCGGCGGCGGGCGAGAGGATCTCGCCCGCCGCCGCTGCCCCCGACCGGCCCGCCTAACGCTTCTCGGGGATCGGCGCGTCCTGGGCCCTGGCGACCGCCGGGGTCCCCTCGAGCTGGCGCAGCCGGGCTTCGAGCTCCATCCGCCGGCGGCGCGTCTCCGCGGTCAGGCTGTCCGTCGCCGCGATGACCGCGGTCTTCTGGTCGTGCTCCGCCTTCGCGACCGTCAGCTTCTCCTCGAGGCCGACGATCTGCTTGTCGTAGCCGCGCAGCTGCGCGGCCAGGCGGCGGTTCTCTTCCATCATCGCCATCACCTGGGCGCGCTCCTCGTTCACGCGCCAGGCGCGCGAGAGCGCGTTCGGCTGACCGCCTCTCGCGGTCACGGTGACGGTGGGGAGCATCCCGGTCCGGGACGAGCTGTCCGCGCGGGACGTGGTCTGCGCGGCAGCGGTTGAAGCGAGCGCGGCCGACAGGGCCACACCAATAGCGAGTGTACGAAGCATGACAGCTCCTCGCGATAGGGTCCGTTGGCCGACAGGCGCAGCTGTATCTCCGCGGGCACCAGATCGGTGCACGTGAAGTTCGCCCGCGGCGACTACATAAGTTTACTCGGGTTCCGCTGCAACGATTCGAGCTCGAGCGGCGTTTTTCCTTCAATTAATCGGAGCCTAATCTTCCGGGCTCTCGTAGGCCGCTCCCGCGTGCCGCGCATCACACCAGCGGTGTAACCATTGCGCGCCGACCCGCGGAGGCGCCCACCGTCACCCGAGACGTACGACAGGGCGCCCATGCCTAACGACGATCTGATGGGTTCGCTAGTAACACCCCAGGGCACGAGCCGCCTCCGCGCGAGCGCGCTGCAGAGCGTGCGCGGCCTCGTCGCGGGGATGCGCCGCTCCGCGCGCGCGATCGAGACCAGCGTGGGGCTCAGCAACGCGCAGCTCTTCCTGCTCGAGCAGATGGGAAGCGACGGCCCACTCACCGTCGGCCAGCTCGCCCGGCGGCTGCATGTGCGCGCGAACACGGTCTCGATGACCGTCGGCAAGCTCGTCGAGCGTGGGCTCGCGCGCCGGGCGACGCCGAGCGACGACCGCCGTCGCACCACGGTCACCATCACCGCGGCGGGCCGGCGCGTGCTGCGACGGGCGCCGCAGCCGCCGACGACGCGGCTCCTCGCGGCGCTCGACGCGATGCCGCCGCGCGACCTCCGCGCCCTCGCGCGCGGACTGGAGACGCTGACCCGCACGATGCAGCTCGACGTGTCGCGCGCGCCATTGATGTTCGAGCGTGAGCCCGGTCCGGTCGCGAACCTCGCCCGCCGGGCGCGGCCCGCGGCGATCCTCCTCGCCACCTTCGGCACCGCGATCGCCTCGCTCGCCTGAAACACGCCCCAACGCGGGGTCCGCGCGGCCGGTACGGTTGGAGGAACCCCGCTGGCGCGGGGCATTGCCCGCGCACATACTGCGCGGCCGCGCGCCACCCTCACCAGACACGGCGAGATCTCCATCGTGCAAGCCGGACCGCTCATCGAATGGCCTGAGCCGATCTTCCAGCTCATCGACTTCATCGGACTCTTTCTCGCGTCCGGAGCGGTCGGCTTCCGCTACTCCGCGCTGCGCGGCCGGCTCGCGACGCGCGCCGGGGCCGGCGCGACGCGTTCGCTGTTCGACGACTCGGCGCGGCAGGCGGCGGTGCTCGGCGCCATC
>DATAIN010000607.1:0-1776 GCA_036262635.1 Gemmatimonadaceae bacterium
AATTGGTGATCAACCTGTCCACCGCGCGGAAGCGGTACGGCGGGCGGATGAAGATCGCCGTCTCCGCCTCGCCGGGCGCGACCGTTCCATCGGGGCGCGCCGCGCTCTCGAGCGACCGGCAGCTCGTCGTCCCCACCGCCCACACCGCGTGCTTCGAGGCGCGCGCCCGATTGATCGTCGCCGCGACGGGCTCCGGGATGGTGAACCATTCGCTGTGCATCACGTGCGCGCTCGGGTCCTCCACCTCGACCGGCTTGAAGGTCCCCGCGCCGACGTGGAGGACGAGCTCCGCGCGATGCACCCCCTTCGCCTCGAGCGCGGCGAGGAGCTCGGGAGTGAAATGCAGCCCCGCCGTCGGCGCGGCGACGGAGCCGCGCTCCCGCGCGTACACGGTCTGGTAGCGCTCCGCGTCCACCACCTCGTCGGCGCGGTGGACGTAAGGGGGAAGGGGGACGTGCCCGAAGCGCTCGATCGCCTCGTCCACCGGCGCGACCTCGCACAGCAACCTGACGATGCGCGTCCGCCGCTCGGTGGTCTCGAGGATCTCGACGTCGAACCCCGGCGCGACGTGGACGACGCGCCCGGGCCTGAGCTTCCCCCCGGGGTGGACCATCGCCTCCCACCGCCCCTCGCTGCCTAACGGCCGGAGGAGAAACACCTCCGCCGGCGCCCCGCTGTCCCGCGTCCCGAGCAGCCTCGCGCGCAGCACGCGCGTCGCGTTGACGACCAGCGCATCGCCGGGCGCGACGTACTCCACGAGATCATGGAATCGCCGATGCTCGATGTGACCCGAATCGCGATGCACCACCATGAGCCGGCTCTCGTCGCGGCGCTCGGTGGGCCGCTGGGCGATGAGCGACTCGGGGAGATGGAAGTCGTAGTCGGCGGTGCGGGCGCCGGGCGCGGGGCTGGTCACTCGGGAAAGATACTGCGGGCCACTAGCCGTTAGCCGTTAGCGTCGAGAGACTGCGGACCGTACTGCGGTCAACGCCGTCTCTTTCTGCTAACGGCTAAGGGCTAACGGCCGCCGTTCAGAACAGATTCTGCTGCTGACTCGCCGCCGGCGGGGTGAACCCGAAATGCCGGTACGCCTGCGCCGTCGCCATGCGGCCGCGCGGGGTGCGCTGCAGGAAGCCGTTCTGCACGAGGAAGGGCTCGTACACCTCCTCGATCGTGCTCGCGTCCTCGCCGCTCGCCGCGGCGATCGTCGAGATGCCGACCGGGCCCCCCTCGAACTTTTCGATGATCGTCTTCAGGATCACCGCATCCATCTCGTCCAACCCGTACTCGTCGACGTCGAGCTGCGCGAGCATCTTCTGCGCGACGTCCTTCGTGATCTTCCCGTTCGCCTTCACCTGCGCGTAGTCGCGCACGCGGCGAAGGAGCCGGTTGGCGACGCGTGGCGTGCCGCGCGAGCGGCGCGCGATCTCGTGTGCCCCGCTCGCGTCGATCTCGACGCCGATCACCTCCGACGACCGCCGCACGATCGTCTCCAGCGCCTCGACCGGATAGAAGTTCAGCCGCTCCACGATCCCGAACCGGGCGCGCATCGGCGCGGTGAGCATCCCGAAGCGCGTCGTCGCGCCGATGAGGGTGAACTTCTCGATCGGCATCGTGATCGTCTGCGCCTTCGGCCCCTCGCTCAGCCGGATGTCGATCTTGTAGTCCTCCATCGCCGGATAGAGGAACTCCTCGATGATCGGCCGCAGGCGATGGATCTCGTCGATGAAGAGGATGTCCCCCTCGCGCATGTTCGTCAGCGTCCCGACGAGATCG
>DATAIN010000608.1:0-4001 GCA_036262635.1 Gemmatimonadaceae bacterium
CCCGAGGCGGACCGCAAGGCACTCGGCTCGGTGCTCACGGTCAAGTGGTATCCGATCGAGCTCGGGACACGGCTCGACGAAGCGATCGTTCAGGTGCTGGGCGAGGGGAAGCCGGAGTTCTTCGAGCGGCTTGGCGTCGCCTCCGCCGAGAAGAATCTCGGATCGGTGCACAAGGCCTTCGTCGCGGCGGGGGATCCGCATGCCTTTCTGAGCCGCACGCCGGCCATCTACTCCATGTACTACGAGAAGGGGCGCCGCGAGTACGAGAAGACCGGCGACAAGGCCGCGACGCTCACCACGTACGACGCTGAAGCCTTCAGCGCCCCGGACTGCCTCACCATCGTCGGCTGGCATCGCCGTGCGCTGGAGATGTGCGGGGCGACCAACGTGCGCGTCGTCGAAGACGAGTGCCGCGCACGCGGTGGGGCCGTCTGTCGCTATAAGCTGAGCTGGGACTAGGGACTTCGCGGCGGGGCACTCGCGGTCGAGGGTCGCGTCGCGGCCTCGGCCGCGTTATCTTTTCGGGCCGTACCGCACTCACGACGAGCCGCGGTGCGGTGACGCGCCCCTGTAGCTCAGGTGGATAGAGCAGCGGTTTCCTAAACCGTTGGCCGGGTGTTCGAGTCACCCCAGGGGCATCGCGCGCCGGCGGCGTGCGGCTGCGCCACCAAATCCCAAACACGAGCACCGATGGAACGGAGCGAAGAGCGCGCCGCGGCTGGCGGCGTTGACGACCGGACGGAGTCAATTTTCGAGTGGTTGCACGCGAACTCGCGTCTCGCGGGGATCGCGGTCGCCGTGGTCATCGCGGCGGCGCTCGGGGGGTGGCTGTACACCCGGGCGCAGGCCGGAAAGGAGCTCCGGGCCGAACAGGACCTGCAGCGCGCGCAGGCCTCGATGCTCCAGGGGAACACGCCCCTGGCTCAGACGGACCTCGAGAAGCTGATCTCGTCCCGCTCCGGCACCTCCGGCGCAGCGCAGGGCGCGATGCTGCTGGCGCAGCTCCATTACCAGGCGGGCGAGTACCAGAAGGGGATCGACGCTCTGGAGAAGAGCGGCGCGGCGCGGAAGGAGTTCACTGCGCCGGCCGAGGCGCTGGTCGGCGACGGCTACTCGCAGCTCGGCAAGTTCGCGGATGCCGCCGCGCATTACCGCCGCGCGGCCGAGTCGACTCGGTTCAAGGCCGACAAGGAGTCCTACCTCGCGGACGCCGCGCGCAACCTGATGGCCGCGAAGGATACCGCGGCCGCCCGGCAAATCTGGCAGGACCTGGCGAAGGACGAGTCGAGCAACCTGGCCGCCGAAGCGCGGGTCCGACTCGGCGAGCTGACGGCGCGTCCGGAGCCGAAGAGCTGACGCGCCGGTAGACGTCAGCCCCTCGAGGTATGAGCGCGCCGGCGCCCGACGAGGGCGCCGGCGCTCGTCTTTCGAGGCGAGTCTGGAGAGATCCGGCGCGCGCGGCCGGCCGGCGATCGCTAGCCCAATCGGGGACGAACGCGTTGCAGCGGGCCGTCGAGTGTCCGCTTGCTGGCGGATCCGGCCGGCTCACCTCCCACGGAAGGGGAAGCGCCGGCTGGTGTCCACGATGGTCAGCGATGACAAACCCATTTAATACGTATAATATGTATTATGTAAACTAAGCTCGCTGGAAAACTGTGGAGAACCTTGGGCTCTCCACTGCGGCTTTCTCGCTAACTACTTGTCTTCAGAGAGCTTGGCCGGGCGGCCGCCCCGCCAGGCGGATCCAACGCGCGAGCCAGGCTTCCAGGCACTCCTTCGATGGATCCCGCGTGCGCCGGCCTCGACGCCGCGCTGACTTTCCGGCGAGATCCTCCGCATTCGGGCGCGAGCGGCCTCGGCGCTGGCGCCATGGCGACGAACGGTGCGTGTCGCGAGCTTCGTCTCGTCGCGGCGCCCGAACGGCGTCCGCGGCGGGCCCTACCTCAAGTAGTTTCGAGCCGGACCCGGCGCTGTCACAGCTCGCCGAACGAGCCGCGGAATACGATCCGTCCCTCCCCGCTGAGGCTGGGCAGCCACCGGTCCGATTCGCGACGAAGGCGCACCGTGAGCACCCGGCCGGACCGCGTTACGAGTGAGATCGGGCTATCGCCGAGCCCCCAGCTCTCGATCAAAATGGCAGAAGCCACCGCACCGGTGCCGCATGCCAGCGTCTCCCCTTCGACGCCACGCTCGTAGGTCCGAATCCGCCATCCGCCGTCCCCGCGCGCCACGAAGTTCGCGTTCGCCCCCTCCGGACGCAGCTCGGGCGCGGTCCGAATGGCGCGCCCGACTCCCACCACGTCGAGCGACTCGATGTCGTCGACGAGCGCCGTCACGTGCGGAACTCCCGCGAGCGCGTAGCCGAGTCTCGAGAAGCCGCGATGTCCCGCAAGCGCGATCTCGGGGCGAACCAGGGACACCGGTGCGAGGTCGATCTCCGGCTGGCCGCCTCGCATCCGGGCCTGGAGCGGCCCGGAGTCGGTCTCGAATCTGATCTCCCCTGCCGGCCGTTGCCCCAGCTCCGAAAAGAGCCTCGTGCAGCAGAGAGCGGCGTTCCCGCACATCGAGGCGCGCGACCCGTCCGCATTGAAGTAGATCATCCGGAAGTCGAGCCGCGGGTCGGCCGCGAGGAGAACGACCCCGTCGGCGCCGACACCGGTCGCGCGCGCGCAGACCCGACTGATCGTCTCGGGCTGCTCGAGCTCCGGCCGCTGGCGCTCGCGAGCGTCCACCACGACGAAGTCGTTTCCCGAGCCGCTCATCTTGTAGAACGGCGCGCCCGCGAGGGACCGGCTCATACCCGGCCCGTCAACGCCCACCAGCGGAGCCGCCAGACCATCCAGATCGCCTCACGGATGATGCGGTTCGACATCTTGCTCTCGCCGTCGGTCCGGTCGACGAAGACGATCGGTATCTCGGTGATCCGGAACCCCTTCCGCCAGGCACGGAAGCTCATCTCGATCTGGAACGCGTAACCATTCGATCGGACTTCGTCGAGCGGGATCGCCTGCAGGACCTCCCTGCGAAAGCACTTGAAGCCACCCGTCGCATCGCCCAGCCGCAGGCCGGTCGCGACCCGCGCGTAGATGTTCGCACAGTAGCTGAGGAGGAGCCGCGTCATCGGCCAGTTCACCACCGTCACCCGCCCCTGCCGGTAGCGCGAGCCGAGCACGAGATCGCTGTGGCGGATCGCCTCGAGAAACTGCGGGAGGTGCGCCGGGTCGTGCGAGAAGTCCGCGTCCATCTCGAAGACGTACGCGTATTCGCGGTCGAGCGCCCATCGAAAGCCGGTCAGGTAGGCGGTGCCAAGTCCAAGCTTCTTCGGGCGATGCGTCGCGTGCACTCGTGTGTTGTTCGCGGCGATGCGATCGGCGATCTCCCCCGTCCCGTCCGGCGAGCCGTCGTCGACGATGAGGATGTCGAGCGACGCGTCCTGCGCGAGGACGGTCGCCACGAGGCGCTCGATGTTCTCGCGCTCGTTATACGTCGGGACGATGACGAGCGCGCGGTCAGACACGCAGGCGGGGTCCGGCGAAGGCTCCGGCCAGGATGAGGAGCGCGGTAATCGCCAACGCGATCATGGTGATCGGACGCGCTCGCGCGTAGGCCGGGTCGCGGAAGTCCAGCTCCACGCGGCGCGCGCCCGTCGGAAGCGGGACCCCGATGAGCGTGTGGTCCACCCGTCCCACGGCCGCCGCCTTGCCGTCGACCCTGGCCGTCCAGCCGGGGAACCAGTTCTCCGAGACCACGAGGGTCGCTCCCTGCGGGGCGGGCTTCGCGAGGTCGAGGACGATGTGCCCGGGGTCGTAGGTCGGGATCGACACGTCGATTCCGAGCGGAGGCGGCGCCGCCGACAGTCGCTGCATCGGGACCCCGCTCGCGCTGTCGCCGAGGGCGACGGCGTCGAGGTTCAACCGCGGGTCGAGGATCCCCTGGCGAATGACCTCGGCCGGTGCTTCGGCCACCACGGCTACCACCCACGCCGCAGGATTCCGCTCCTG
>DATAIN010000609.1:0-4170 GCA_036262635.1 Gemmatimonadaceae bacterium
GTCGCCCCACATGTAATCGACGCGCGTCACGTTCGGCATGAAGAAGCGATCCGTGTGCGTCATCGGCTTGTTGTCCGGATTCAGCAGCCGCTTCGAGAAGCCGATCGAGTCGTCCGGCTGGAAGTACTCGACGTGCACCGCGTCCCCGGTCCGCTCGACCGTCGCTTCGGCGCGCTTCGCGGTGCCCGCCTTCCGGAACCACCCGCCGTGGACGAACGCGGTGTGCGGCACGTCCATGAAATTCTCGACCAGGTCGGTGACGTCGCCGTCGAACCAGGTGAGCATGTAGTACGAGCGCCACCCCGCCTCACCCGCGTGCGGGAAGCGATAAGGCGCCTTGAGCGTGGCGTCGTTGGGATCACCCATCCACACCCACACGAGTCCGTCCTGCTCCACCACCGGAAAGCGTTCGAGCGATCGTGGCACGCGCGGGAGACTGTGCGGGCCCTCGGACGGAACGGTGACGCACCGGCCGCTCGCGTCGTATGTCCACCCGTGATACGGGCAGCCGATGCAGCCGTCGAAGACGTCGCCGCCGCTCAGCGCCGCGTTGCGATGCAGACAGCGGTCGCGGAGCGCCGCCGCGCGCCCGTCCTTGCCGCGGAAGAGCACCAGCGGCTCGTCGAGGATCGTGCTCGCGAACGGCTTCTTTCCGGTCACCTGCCGCGAGAGCGCGGCGACGTACCAGTTCTCGTGCAGCGTCCCGACGTTCCAGCGCATCAGGTCGCGCCGCTCCGGCGCCGCCGCGCCATCGAGCGCATCGAAGGTGCGCTCGGGCCGTGAGGTGATCGTCATGCTCAGCGACTCATCGGTGTCTCGTCGCGCTCGAAGTACCGCTCCCACCCGGGAGTGGACTCGAGCGCCGGTGGCTTGATCGCCCCGGCGCGCTGGCCGCGCTCGGCGCACGCCTTCTCGTAGATCCGCTCGCCGCCCTGCACGCTGACCCCGCGCACCGGGCCGAGCTGGCCGAGCGAGCGGCAGAGGGCGTAGTGGTGCGCGCCGAGCAGCTCGCGATCGAGGGCGATGGCGAGCCCCGCCGCCTCCGTGGCCGGCGCTTCGACGTAGAGGCGGTAGTGCGGCGCCGGCGTCCAGGCCGGCGCGAGCATCGCGAAGCTGGTGTTCACTCCCGCGGCGCGCGCCGCGGCGCCTAACGCCTGCTCGACGAGCGGCGCGGTGAGCTTCTCGCCCGCGATGTCGCTCGCCCGGTCGGCCCGCCCGACGAAGGAGAGCCGTGGCGCGCGGTGCAGCCTCCCCTCCACCCGCACGATGTCGCGCAGCCGGTAGCGATACAGTCCGCCGCCGGTGGTCATCGCGATCTCGTACGTGCCGCCCAGCTCCACCTCGTCCGCCCCATAGGCGCGGCCGTCGCGCGGATCGAGGAACTCCAGGTAGTGCGAGCCCACCGCGGCCACCGGTGCACCCGCGCCGAGCGGGATCGAGACGACCCCCTCGGTGGCGAGCAGCCCCTTCCCCTGGATCTCGACGTCGGGGAAGCGGCGCCGCATCCCGCCTAACGCGCGGCCGGCGCTGGCGTCCGTCCAGCACGAGATGAGCCCGAGCTGCCGCCAGAGGAGACCGAGGTCGTCCGGCGCCCGCCCGCCGAAGCGCTGCCGCAGCGCCCGCGCGACGTCGGGACGCGGGGGGAGCACCTCGGTGATGCGCGCCGCGACCGGCGCCGAGACCCGCGTGCCGATGGTCCCGTACGCCATGTCGTGGAGCAGGCAGCCCCATTGCTCGTCCAGCGCGTCGGCCAGCAGGGTGAGGAAGCTCGGGCTCCAGACCGAGATGAAGGCGAGGTCCGGGGTCGCGAGCAGTGCGCGCAGCGTCAGGTAGCGGCAGCCGGTGACGTCGGGTGCGAGCGCGACCGCGCCCGGCACCGCGAGCGACTTGCGCAGCAGCGCGCGCAGGGGAGCGGGGAAGTAGTCGGCGTCGTCGCTCATCCCGATCGGGATCCCGCCGGGGGTATGCGTCTCGCGCCGCCCCGGAGGGGTGATCGACCAGTAGGCGCGGCCGCGGGCCAGCGTCGGACGCCGCACGATGAGGTCACAGAGCCAGGGCATCGTCGCGGCGGCGAACTCCTCGAGCAGCGACGCGGTGTAGGGCACGAGCTTGAGCATCCCCGAGGAGCCGCCCGTCGGCTCCATGAACCGCACCGGCGCCGCGGTGAGCACCGCCGACTCGCCGCGCGCGACGCGGTCGATCCAGGGCGCCATCGCGTCGTAGTCCATCAGCGGCACCCGCTCGGCGAAGTCGCGCGCGGTGACGATGCGGTCGAAGCCGTGGCGGCGCCCGTACTCCGAGGCGGCGTTCGCGCGAAGGATGCGCTGCAGGATCCGGGACTGCGTGCCGCGCGGATCGCGCAGCGCGCGCGCGAAGCGCACGCGAGCCCGCGCGCCCCCGGCCGCGGTCGTGAGGTTGGCGACGAGTGGAAGCACGCTCATCGTGGCGCCCCCGGGAACCCGAGCGCCCGTCGCGCCTGCGCAGTGCAGATGCGCACCGTCACGCGCGCGAGATCGCGCAGTCGCACGTCGGCGAGGCACGCCAGCTCTACACCTGTCGCGTGCTCCGGATTGCGCTCGACGAAGAAGCGCACGTGCCGGTTGCGCAGCGCCCGCTCGGTCACCGGCGCGATCCCGTCGCGGACGCGCTCGTGCGGCGTATCGTACCGCACCACGCCCGCGGCCGCGTCGTACTGCGGGCCGAAGCGCTCGACGGCGAGCGCGTCGAGCATCGCGCGCAGCGCCGGATCGTCCTCCTTGCCATCGCGCGGCACCGCGCAGGGAAAGGCATTCGCGAGCAGGAGGTAGGTGCGGTACCCCTTCGAGATCAGGAACCAGTAGAGCGGGCGCGCCGGCGCCTCGAGCTTGAGCCGCGCGAGGAGCCGCGCGAAGGCGAGCTGCAGCTGCTTCTGCCCCCAGTACTCGCGATCGATGACGGTATCACCGGAGAAGACGACCGTCGCCGGCCCGCGCGGCGAGTCCACCGCGCGCACCAGCACGGTCGAGAACCCCTTCAGCGCGCCGGTGTCCCGGTCGTGCAGCAGGATGACGTGCTGCTTCTCCGCGAGGTCGTGCTCGAAGCGCTCGCGCGAGGTGCCCTCGTAGGCGGCGCGGAAGAGCGCGAAGGCCGCGTCACGCGTCGCCGCGTCGAGCTCGGGCGCCGTGACCGTGCGCGCGACGAGCGAGCGGCGTGGCGCAGCCGGGTGCGCGAGGGTGTCGAGAGTTGCCGAGGTACCGCTCATGGCGTTTGGTCCGGTGAATCGTGGCGCGACTGCATGGTACGGCGGGCCGCGGCGAGCGGGGATACGTCGGATGACGTAGCCGCCCGCCGCGCCGTTCAGCGCTCGATGTTGAGGTAGCGATCCAGCTGGAAGCGACGCCGCCAGGACGCCGGCAGCTTCACCCTTCCCGCGGTGATGGTGCCGAGGAAATCCTGGTCGTAGGCGACTCCGTACCGCTTGTTCTGGTGCTCGGCGAGGCGCGGATCGAGATAGGTCCCGAAGAGCCGGTCCCAGAGCGTGGTGAAGTTTCCGTAGTTGCCCTGCAGATCCGTCGTGTGATGCAGCACGTGCTCCTGCGGCGTGGTGAGCGCGGCCCAGCGCATGACGCGATGCGCCAGCCAGCCGCGCCGCATGAACGACGAGTGGCTCGTGACGAGCAGGGTGCTCGAGATGAGTAGCGGGAGCTGGAACACCGTCCAGTCCCACATCGGCCGCCCCGCGACGCGCAGCGCGACGTAGGTGAGCGCCGCGGTGAAGGCGACGAGCGGCACGACGGTGAGCACCGCGAAGGGACGCACCCCGAGCCCCGGCATCCCGACGAACACCTGCGTCGGCAGATGATGGCTCTCGTGCGTGAACCAGAACCAGCGGTTGTGGCTGAACCAGCGATGCCACGCGTAGTCCACCAGTCCCGAGAAGTAGAACAACGCGACGGCGACGAGCACGAGTCGCCACCCGTGCGGCGTCGCCGCCATCGGGATGTCGCGCGCGACGTGCACGCGTACCCAGCTCACCAGGCCGTCCACTCGCGGTACGAGCGCGAACCCCGCGAGCTGGATCGCGAGGAATGCCGCGATCACGACGAGCAGGAACGCGAAGGACGAGGCGCGGAGCCGCTCCCCGTCGTAGCGCTGGGCACGCGTGGCGTGCCGGTCGGCGAGATCGAGGCC
>DATAIN010000610.1:0-4171 GCA_036262635.1 Gemmatimonadaceae bacterium
CGCGCTGGCCGCCACCACCACCGGAGCCACCGCCGCCACCCATCCCGCCGCCACCGCCAGACGAGCCGCCGCCACCGCCGCGCGATCCACCACCACCACCACCACCGCCAGACGAGCCGCCGCCACCACCGGCGCCGCTCATCCCGCCACTCTCACTGCTTCCCGCACCGGCGCCGCTGGAGCCGCCACTCGAGCCACCGCTCGATCCGCCGCGCGATCCACTCGAGCCGGATGAGCCGCTGCCCGAAAAGCCTTCGATGTCGCTCTCGCGCTCGTCACCGATCCCTTCGCTGCCGCCGGAGGAACCGCCGCTCGAGCCGCTGCGCGACGACGACGATCCGCTCACTCCCGAGGAGCCGCCGCGCGTGGCGGAGCTGCCGATGCCTTCGTCACCCATGTTGCCGCGATCGGTGCGGCCGCTCTGCGATCCGCCGGAGGATCCGCCGCTGCTCCCGCTCAACCCACCCGAGGAGCCGCTGCTGCCGGAGCTGCCTCCGAAGCCGCCCGTCCCGCCTGCCGACCCACCGGACGCGTCTTGCGAGCCCGATGAGCCGCTGCCGGACGAGCCACTCATACCGCCGCCCTGCGAGCCCTGGTTCTTGTCCCGATCCGCCATGGTCTTTTCCTCCATGCTGCGTAAGGATGACTCCGTCGAGCGCTCGGCGCGGCCTGATGTCGCGACGGCGCTCGCCGTTGGGACCGACCTTCGTGCGCAAGCGAGGTGCCATTTGAGGCTTCTGCACGCCGTTGACCGACTCGGCCGTCGCGCCTACGTTCCGCACTCCACATGTCCGCGACCGCCCGCAAGACACATCCCCGCGCCGCTCTCCGCCGGCCGCCCCTGCTCGCGCCGGGAGCGCGCGTGGCACTCGTCTCTCCCGCCGGACCGCTGCGCGGCCCATCCGATCTCGAGCGCGCGATCGCGAACGTGCAGGCGATGGGCTGGGAGCCGATCGTCGGGCCTAACGTGCTGGCGCGGCGCGGCTACTTCGCCGGCTCGGACGAGGAGCGCTTCGCCGATCTCGATCGCGCGCTGCGCGATCCCGACGTCGACGGCGTCTGGTGCGCGCGCGGCGGCTACGGAGCGATGCGCATCCTCGACGCGCTCGACTACGCCGCGCTCTCGCGGCGGCCGAAGCCGCTGCTCGGCTTCTCCGACATCACCGCCCTCCACGCCGCGCTGGCGACGCGGAGCGGGATCGTCAGCTATCACGCGCCGACGGCGCGCGGCGCGCTCACCGCGTTCTCGCGCGACTCGCTCGAGCGGGCCGTCGTCCGCGGCACCGACCCGTGCGGCGCGCTCCCGGCGCCGCGCGTCGTCCGGCCGGGCATCACCGAGGGGCGGCTCGTCGGCGGGAACCTCGCGCTGCTCGTCGCGCTGCTCGGCACGCCCTACTTTCCCGCGCTCGACGGCGCGATCCTCGTGCTCGAGGACATCGGCGAGGCGGTCTACCGCCTCGACCGCATGCTCGTCCAGCTCCGGCTCGCCGGCGCGTTAGGCAGGATCGCCGGCCTCGTCTTCGGCGCGTTCACCGACTGCCCGGAGACGAGCGACGACGGCGTCCGCCGCCTCGACGAGGTGATCGACGAAGCCGCCGCCGCGGCCGGCGTTCCCGCGGTGGCCAATGCCCCCGTCGGCCACATCGACGAGCAGTGGACGCTGCCGTTAGGCCTCACCGCGACCCTCGACGCGACCGGCGGCGCGCTCCACGTTCACTGACCGGCCGCGATCACATGCCCATGCCCAGATCTGGCACCGACCTCGTCAACGAGGCGAAGCAGCGCATCACCGAGATCGACCCCGCCGAAGCGCGGGCGCGGCTCGCGGCCGGCGACGCGGTCTTCGTCGACGTCCGCGAGCCGAACGAATCCAACCTCGGCCGCATCCCGGGAGCGACGATCCTCCCGCGCGGCACGATCGAGGTGCGCGGCGAGGGCGTCCTCCCGCGCGGCAGGCGGCTCATCGTCTATTGCGCGGGAGGCAGTCGCTCGGCGCTCGCCGCCGACACGCTGCAGACCATGGGCTATGAGGCCGTCTCGCTGCGCGGCGGCTATCGTGGCTGGGTCGAGAGCGGCGGCGCGGTGGAGGGGTGATCGCGCGGCGGTGCGGTTCCTGCGCGCGCTGACCGGGCCATGATCCGGAACGTCCTCGAGCACCGCGAGATCGCGCGGCTCGCCGCGGCCCTCGCCGCTCGCACGCCAGCGCTCGTCGAACCTCTCCCCGACGACGAGCCGACGCTGCACGCGGCGGTCGTCATCCTCCTCCGGCCGAATTACCTCGACGAGCTCGAAGTGCTGCTCATCAAGCGCGCCGACTTCGAGGGCGATCCGTGGAGCGGACACGTCGCGCTCCCCGGCGGCCGGCGCGAGCCCGACGACCAGTCGCTGGAGCGCACCGCGATCCGCGAGACCTGGGAGGAGACCGCGATCGACATCGCGCGCGATGGCGCCGTGCTCGGCGCGCTCGACGAGGTCTCCCCGCGCACGATGACCGTGCGCCGCGTGATCGTGCGCCCCTACGTCGCCGCCGTCGTCCCCGACGTCGAGATCGTCGAGAGTCCAGAAGTCGCGGCGGCGTTCTGGGTGCCGCTCTCCGCGCTGCGTGAGACCGCGGCCTGGATCACCGCCGAAGTCGTCGCCCACGGCCGCTCACTCCGCGTCCCCGCGTTCACGCACGGCGACTACCTGGTGTGGGGACTCACCGAGCGGATCCTGAGAGGGTTTCTGGGCGTCATCGATCGGGTCTGATCGCGGGGGAGACGAGAGAACTCGAGAAACCGCGATGGGAGACGAGAGTGACTCCGATCTCTCGTCCAGAAACGAGAGAACTCGAGAAACCGCGATGGGAGACGAGAGTGACTCCGATCTCTCGTCGGGAGACGAGAGGATGAGGAGAGAGGAGAGGTGAGAGGAGGATGGGAGAATAGAGAGCAGAGAGGACGAGAGACGCCCATCGACCAACTCTCATCTCTCACGAGTCCGACTCTCGTCTCCGATCGCAGTCAGCTCGCTGTCTCTCCGGTCTCCCATCGCGGTTTCTCAGGTTCGCTCGTCTCTTTCACGACGCCCGCAAGCGGATTGCCTCGCCTAACGCTTCGACCGCGCGCGCGCCGAGTCGGAGCGGCGCGTCGGCGGCGGTGAGGTAGGCGGCGACGAGCGCGGCGAGAGTGCGGCTCGCCGTCGCGTCGAGCTCGGCGACGCGGTCGACGAGGTCCAGCGCGGTCGCGGTGCCGCTCGCGAGCAGGCCCTCGAGCTGCAGCGGGAGCTGGCGGCGCAGCTCGGCGAGCAGCTCCGGTTCGATCGTCGCGTCGATGCCGAGCACTTCGGCGTAGAAGCGCGCCGCGATCGGGAGGGCGTCGTCGCGGTCGGCGCGATACAGCCAGGCGAGCATCGGCAGTGCGCCGAGGTGGTGCAGGCGCAGCTCCTCCTGCACCCACGTGCGGCAGGTGACGACCGCGTCGGGGCTGCCGAGTCGGAGCAGCGCGACGACGATCGCGTCCGACCATTCGGAGGAGCGCTCGCGATCGGTCAGCATGCCGATGAGCGCGCGCGCGGTCGTCGGTGCGCCCATTCGCACGAGGGCCTCGAGCGCGATCCGCCAGACTCGCGCGTCCTCCGAGTCCACCAGCCCGAACAGATGCTGGACGAGCGCGTCGCGGTCCGCGGGGGGGAGGCCGCGCGCGTGCCGGATCACGGCCCGGACGAGGCGGTCGCCGCCGTCCTGGTCCCGGCGGTGCAGATCGAGGAGCGCCTCGAGCGTCTGCGCGACCGACTGTGCGCTCATCCCAGAGCCCCCCGGCACTGGTGCGGGCTCCCCGTCGGCGTCGACGCAGGGCGATACCCTGGTCTATGGTAGTCGCCCCCGGCCCGGCCGCCCAGTATCACACCCCTCTTGCGGAAAGGTTTAGGACGTCCTAAAATATCTTTTCCGGCGCCCGAATTCGCCGAACCCTTTCCTCCCTTCCGCAATGGCCGCCGTCCCCCGAATCGTTCCCACCCCACCCGATCCCGACCGCCAGCCCGAAACCGGGTGGCGGCGTGCGCGGGTCACGCCGACGCTGGCCGAGGTCTACAAGACCGTCCCGGTCGATCATCACAGCATCTGGCGGAAGATCCTCGCCTTCGCCGGACCGGGATACCTCGTCGCGGTCGGTTACATGGATCCGGGGAA
>DATAIN010000611.1:0-4509 GCA_036262635.1 Gemmatimonadaceae bacterium
GGCGAGCGCTCGTCGGCGGGGATGCGCAGGTTGAGCACGCGCCAGAAGCCGAGCGCGACGCACATGGCGAGCACCGGCTGCGTCTCGGTGTAGTAGACGGTCCACCCCGCGCCGTGCCCGAACCAGAGATAGGCCACGAGCAGGGCGAGCAGCGAGGCGAGCCCGAACGCGAGTTCCGCGGTCATCGTGGTGAGGCCGATGATCGCGAGCAGGAAGAGGATCACCCGCGGGGGCCCCCAGACGTCCTTCGCGACGTAGAACGCCCGCTCACCGAACGCGCGCGGCAGCGCCTTCGGCACGTAATCGCGATGCGGCGGGGACGAGTACTTCGCGATGAGCGCCATGTCCGGCGGCAGCGCGCGCTGCGGCGGCGAGGAGTCGAGCCCGAACCCCGGCGCGTCCCACGGGAAGTACATCCGCGAGTAGAGCGCGTACGGCGTCTCGCGCACCGTGCCGATCGTCTTCGCGCTCCAGAAGGGGATGACGAGCAGCATCGCCGCGCCGAGCGCCATCGCCCGCCCGAGCGCGGCGTACTGCTTCGTGCGGCTCACCCGCCAGAGCACGTGGATGCCGATCGGGATCGCGTACGCCACCGCGGTGAGGGGCCGCGTGAAGGCGAGCCAGGCGACGCACCCCGCGACGAGGAGGAGCCAGCGCTCCTCCCCCTCGCGCCAGCGGAGCAGCGCGTACCAGCCGAGCATCCAGACGAAGATCGACGTCGACTGCGAGAAGTAGGACGCGAGGATCCAGAGCACGAAGGGCGTCGAGATCCACCAGAGCCAGGTCCAGAAGGCGACGATGCTGTTCGTCAGCCGGCGCGCGATGGAGAAGACGAGCCCCGCCGCGGCCGCGCTGAGCAGCACCGGCATCATCCCCGGCAGCCCGAGCCAGATCCCCGGCACCATCAGCAGGGCGTGTCCAGGTGGATACTTCGACGCGTACTTCGGCACGACGAAGACGTGGAACTGCTCGAAGAACTCGGGGATCGGCGGCGACGCGGCGGTCCAGTGGCCGCTCGCGAAGAGCTTCGCCTGGAACAGGTACGACGCCTCGTCGTGGATCACCGGGATCTCGCGCCAGGAGCCCCAGGCGAGGGTGAGCACGATCGCCGTGATCGCGAAGATCGCGAGCGGCGCCCAGCGCGGATGGTCGAGCCAGCGCGCGACGCGCAGCCCCGCGGTGCGCACGAAGGGCACGAGCCAGGCGAGCGCGAAGGCGAGCGCGATGTAGAGCGGAAGTCTGATCAGCACGTTCGGGAAGCGCGAGCGGTCAGCGGGGGGCCCGGCAGAGCACCATGTACTGGCCGCCTAACGGCAGGCGCGCCAGCAGCGGCTCGAGGGGGCGCAGCGCCCGCAGCGCGCGCGGAAAGATGAAGAGGAAGTCCGTCTCGACGATCTCGAACCCGGCCGCGCGGAGGAGCCGGCGTGCCTCGGGCGGGGTGAGCGTGATCGCGTTCGCGTCGAAGGAGACGCGGCTCATGATCCAGCGCGTCCCCGGGTTCCACGGATTGTTCTCCCAGAAGGCGAACACCCCGCCGGGCTTCAGCGTCCGCCGCACGTACGACAGCGCCTCGGCGCGCTCGGCGACGGGGATGTGGTGGAAGACCCCGTTCACGAAGGCGAGGTCGGCGCTCGCCGGCGCGTCGTGCGACGCGATCGTCGCGAAGCGGGCCCGCGGCTCACCCGCGAACGCTTCGCGCGCCCGATCGAGCAGCCCCTCCGAGACGTCCACCCCGACGACGCGCTTCGCGCCGAGGATGTCGAGGAAGAGCGGCGTGCTGCCGCCGAGACCGCAGCCGAAGTCGAGCACCGTCTCCGGAGCGCGGATGCCGAGCGCGCGCAGTCGACCGGCGAGCCAGCGCATCCGGCCGCGCGCGTAGTAGTCCTTGTCCTCTCCGGTGACGCTCAGCCCCGCGGCGAGCGCCTCGTCGTAGCGCGCGGCGTAGGCGTCGAACTCCGGCGCCTGCACCCCGCCGGCCGGCGCGCTCATCGCCGCTTCAGCGCGAGCACGCTGACGAAGAAGCTCCAGAGGAAGGTCTGGAAGCCGAGCACCGTCAGCGTCATGCCCGGGATCGAGAGGCGGAGCGAGGTCGCGTAGTTCATCGGCCCGAAGCCGTGCGCGCGCCACTGCAGGATCGTCGCGACGAGCATGCCGACCCCCGCCGCCGCGGTGAGCGCACCGAGGATCAGGCCGCGCTCGAGCGTGAGGATCCGGCCGATGCGCTCGATGCGCGCGTCGGTCGGGAGCAGCCCCTCGCCGATCGCGAAGAACTTCGTCAGCAGCGCGAAGAGCACCGACTGGTAGCCGCAGACGATCGCCAGGCTCGCGAAGAGCAGCGTGTTCACGTCGAACGTCACGTTGCCGATCCGCGTCTGCGGCATGGCGAGCGCGTAGCCCGCGATCCCGCAGAGCCCGAGCAGCATCCCCGGCAGCAGGAAGAGCCAGCGCGGGCTGAACATCAGGTAGCAGCGGAAGTGCCGCCACCCGTCGCGGAAGGTCTTCAGGTGCGGGGGGTGCGACGTGCGCCCGTCCTTGTGCAGGGTGATCGGCACCTCGGCGATCTTCGCGCCGTGGATGCTCGCCTTGATCACCTGCTCGGAGGCGAACTCCATTCCCGTGCAGCGCTGGTCGAGCCGCGTGTAGAGCTCCTTGGTGAACGCGCGCATCCCGCAGTGCACGTCGTGGATCGGCGCGCGGAACCAGCGGCGCACCATCCACGAGAACATCGGGTTCCCCCACCAGCGATGGAGGAAGGGCATCGCGCCGTTCGACACCGCGCCGCCCCCCGCCGGGAGCCGGCAGCCCTGCACCAGGTCGTATCCCTCGCGCAGCTTCGCGACGAACTTCGGCAGCTCGCCGAAATCGTAGCTGTCGTCCGCATCGCCCATCAGGATGTAGCGGCCGTGCGCGCTCTCGATCCCGCCCATCAGCGCGCTCCCGTAGCCCTTCGCGTGGACGTGCACGACGCGCGCGCCGGCGCGCTCCGCGATCTCGATCGACCCGTCGGTGCTGCCGTTGTCGGCGACGATGACTTCGCCGCTGATCCCCGCGGCGGCCAGCGCACGCTGCGCCTTGCCGATGCAGGTCGCGAGCGTGTCGGCCTCGTTCAGGCAGGGCATGACGACGGAGAGCTCCACCGTCGCCTGCGGCATGTACGAGTCGAGCGCGAAGCCGCGTCGGACCGCGGTCGGGGTTGGTCTGGCCATGGGTGTGGTCCGGAGAGCTGGTGACTCAAGCTAGGACTGCCCGGAGCACGTTCACGTCACCTGAAGATAAGGGGCCCGGCCGCTCGGAACGCGACCGGGCCCCGCTGTTCGCTCGCCGGTGGCGGCTAGTGGTGGACCGTCCCCATGAAGCCGAGCCGCACCAGGGTCACGTCCTCCGGAACGCCGTACACCTGCGCGGTCGCCGCCCATGGGCCGAGCACGCGCCAGCTTCCCCCCGCGAACCACACCGCGCGCGTCAGGTCCACCTCGACGCGCGTCCGATCGACGTAGCCTGTGCCGCTCGCGAATCCCACCTGGAAGCGCGGCGCGAGCCAGTTCATCCCACCCCCTCCGTAGAGGTCGACCCTTCCCCCCGCGAAGGCGCGCCCGATGGAGCCCTCGACCCCCGCCATGTCGGGATGGAAGGTGTCGCGCGAGGGCGATGTGCCGTAGCAGGGTCGCGTCGAGTCGGTGCTCTGCAGCGCGCTCTTCGCGCAGGTGATCGCCCCGCGCACCCACCCGCGCGTGACGTGCGCCCGCACCGAGGCGACGATTGGCGACGCGCTCCCCGCCACGATCGGCCGCGAGTACGAGATCGCCCCGCTGAACAGGTTCGCTTCGGCGCCCGCGACCTTGATCGGCGGGAGATAGCTCGCCTCGACCACCACGCCGAAGGGAAGTCCGATCGCGACGCGCGGGCGCGGGAAGACGGGCGAGAGCTGCGTCGTCTCGTCCTTCGGCGTGAAGCAGCGCCCGGTGTGCTGCAGCTCGGCGTCGGGGCGCGGGATGTAGGTCAGCTCTCCGCCTAACGCTACCGACCATGGGCGCACCGTACCCGGCGCGCCCTGCGGCGCGAAGACGATCGGCGCCGCGTAATACGCCAGCAGCTTCGCCTCGTTCGAGTTCTCGGGCGGGCGGCACTGCGCGCCGGCCACTCGCGCACCGATCGTCGCGCCGAGCGTGACCGCGACCGCGAGCGGTGCGAGCCGGCGGCTCACTGGACGATGACTGTGCCGCGCATCCCCGTCGTGGCCGTGCCGTGGAGGCTGCAGTGATAGTTGAAGGTGCCCGCGGTCGGGAAGCGGCGCTTCTCGGTCGTGCTCGACGCGTCGCCGACGTTGGCCGGCGCACCCTGCGTGTCGAAGACGACGTTGTGCGTGACCGACCCGATCGTGAAGTAGATCGTGTCGCCGGCCGGGATGGTCACCGAGCTCGGATTGAACGCGAGCGCGTCCGTCGCGTTGACGCGCGAGGCATGGACGAGCGTCCCGCCCCCGCCCCCGCCACCGCCGGTGCCGACGCC
>DATAIN010000612.1:0-2445 GCA_036262635.1 Gemmatimonadaceae bacterium
CGGGCACGGGCGTCGAGCAGAATTACGAGGAGGCGTCGTGGATCTACCGCGACGTGTGCGACAACGGCCACAACGGCGAAGCCTGCGCCCGTCTCGCGAACCTCCACGAGAAGGGCGCAGGCGTGTGGCACGACCTCGACCAGGCGAAGCGCTACCGCAAGCGTGCCTGCGACTTCGGGTACGCCGACGCCTGCCCGCCGGCGCCACCCAGGGCGCCGGCGCGGAGCGCGGGCTAGAGGGTGAACTGCAGCCGCGTCATCACCAGCCGTCCGATGTCGGGCACGCCGGCGAAAACCGGCACCCTGCGGTCGAGCAGGTTCGTCGCGCCGATCGACCAGAGCATCCCACGGCTCCCGCCTAACGTCCGACGCATCGTCACCTGGGCGTCGACGAAGGTGGAAGTCGGCGGCTGGCGGTACTGATAGGTTCCGCCGCCGGGCGCGGGGAGGTTCACTCCCGTCACGAACACCGCCGAGTTCACGGGGAAGGTGTTCTGGTAGCGCGCGCGCAGCTCGCCGGTGAAGGCGCGCTGCATCGCGTCCCACTTTATTCCGAGCGAGCCCTTGTGATCGGGGGCGTTGAGCGTGAGCGGCCGCTGCCCGCTCTCGATCTCCGGAAACTCGACGTCGCTCACCCACGAGTACGTCCCGGTCATCGTCAGCGCGTCGGTGAGCAGGAAGTCGAAGGCGACGTCGGCCCCGTGGAGGTCGATCGTCTTCTCGATCGTCTGATAGGTGAAGGCGATGTCGCCGTTGGTCGTGACGCGGCTGTCGGGCACCACCGTGCCGAGCGGGATCCGTGCGAGGGCGTTCGCGACCACCGGCCCGACCGCCGCGGCGCGCGCGGCGCCGATCGTCGGCGTGAGGTGTCCGACGAGCCCCGCCCCCAGCGTCGGGCCGTTGAGCAGCGCGTTGGGCGTGAAGTTCGCCGCCGCGGTGGTGAAGTTCTCCCGCTGCTGGTACCATGCGTCGGCCGCGAGCACGAGGCGCTGCCCGACCGTCCCCTTGTAGCCCAGCTCGAGGACGTTGGTGAACGAGGCCTTGAGCCGCGGCAGGTCGCGCACCTGCGATGGGCTCACCGTCGTGCCGTTGGTGACGTAGGTGAGGTTCGTGCCGACCCCCGACGCCGCGGCGTTGAAGGTGCCGAGCCGCTGGATGACGGTGTCCGCCGTCGCGCCGGAGAGACCACCCGCGATCAGCGAGTTGCGCAGCCCGCCGAGCACCGCAACCTGGAGCGCGGCCGGATAGTAGCCCGCCGCGTTCGCGGGGACGAAAGCACCCGGCCCACCCGCTCCCGCAGGCGTGAAGGGTGAGCGCATGCAGAGCGAGCCGACGCCGCCCGCGCAGTCACGGCGGAAGTTGAAGCCGTTCTCCGGCACGCCGACCGCGCGCACGTTGAAGGGCAATCCGCTGATGTTCCCCGCCTGGAGAAGGTCGAGGAAGAAGGAGAAGTTCGCCGGCGTGCTGTAGGCGCGGTTGAAGGTCAGGCGAACGCTCTGTTCCTCCGCAGGCATGAAGACGATCGCCGCGCGCGGCGAGAAGAAGGTCCCTTCGAGCTCGCTGTGCTTGTCGAGCCGCGCCGCGAGCAGCAGGTCGAGCCTGGACGCGATCTTCGACGTCGACTGGAAGTAGCCGCCATACTCGGTGACGTCGTCGTCCTCCTCGTTGCGTCCGTTGATGGTTCCGCCGGTGCGCGGGTTGGTGAAGATGTAGTCCGCGCCGTAGACGACGGTGTTGCGGCCGATGTCGATCGAGTGCTGGAGCTGCGATCCGATCGCGCGCGAGTTGTCCACGATCGGCTGGCCGGTGCGCAGGATGTAGGTTCCGCCGAGGTCGGTGCTGTCGGCGTTGCCGGCGTCGCTGAGGTTCGCGAAGACCTGCGCGAAGACCCGCCCTGCCCTCAGCCGGGACTGCACGCTCTGGATCGTCCAGTCCCGGATCTGCGCCGCGCCGTTGGCGCCGGTGAGCTCGATGCTGTTGCCGACGTGGACCAGCCCGTAGCTGTTGATCCACTCGGCGTTCTCGCCGAAGCGCCAGTCCACACGCGCCTCGCCGCCATAACGCTCGATGTCGTAGTCGCGGCGGTTCGCCTGCCCCACTCGCGGCCGCGGCGTGTTCGGCGTGTTCGGGAAGGTCGCCGGCTCGGCGGGATCCACGAACCGCCAGTCTTTGCCCTGCATGTACTCGCCGGTGAGCTTGTAGCCGAAGGAGCTGCCGGCGACGCCCGCCTGACGAGCCGCAACGCGCACCACCCCGCGCTCGCCAGCGTCGAGCGTCATCGTCGTCCCCTGCGAGGTGAAGGGCGACTTCGTGATGACGTGGAGCACGCCGTTGGCGCTGTTCGGTCCGTACAGTGCCGCGGCGGGACCGAGCAGGATCTCGATCCGCTCGATGTCCTCGTTCGACGTCGTGAAGAGGTAGGGCACGTTGACGCGCAGCGACGGCA
>DATAIN010000613.1:0-2542 GCA_036262635.1 Gemmatimonadaceae bacterium
TCGATCGAGAAGCTCGACGACACCGACGATCTGTACGTCGAGAAGCTGCGCTCGCGGTTCACGGGGGCGAGGCGGGTGAGCTAGGCAGCCGGCGGCCGGCGTTCGGCGCTTCAGCGTGTTGTGAATACTGCCGAGCAATAGTCGAACGGAATCCGCGGGGATCCACGTGCGTAGCCCCCGAGCTCCGAGCCTCAGCTCACCAGCGCTCCCCCCCGGATCATCGGCCCCGGCGCGTTCGCGGCGGAGCGGACCTGCAGGAGGACCGACGCGACCTCGTACTCGCCGATCTGCATCGCGAGGGTGAAGGTGCCCGCGCGGTCGAGGGGGAGATCGAGGGCGGCGATGAAGGGGAGGTCCATCTGCTCGACGCCCGGCGGCGGGGCTTCGACGTGCAGCTCGCCCGCGGTGGACCAGAGGGTCTCGCCCGCGGGATTCCGCCAGGTCAGGGTCATCTGATGCGTCCCCGCGTCGTCGCGCCCACCGGCGATGCGCGCGACGAGATGCGCCCGCGGATGGAGCGCGGGAAGCGTCCCGACCTGCACCGCGTCGAACACGCCGAGGATGTTGAGCTTCCCTTCCTGGGAGATGTTCGCCGCGTCGGCGAAGAGAGCGAAGGCGATACGCATGACGACAAAGTAGCGCGGTCCCTCGTCCCACGTCGAAGGTCGGACGTGGGAGGGCGCTGGCGCGGCTGACGTGGAACGTGGGAAGTCATCGCTTCGCTCGACAACTAGGGACGGGGGACGGGGGATCCTCCTCCCTCCTCTCGGCTGGTCCGTGGTCAACACGGCGACGTGGGACGTGGGAGACGCGGGGAGGCTCCGACTTCGGACATAGGAGAAGGGATAGAGGACAAGGAATCCCCCGTCCCCCGTCCCCCGTCGCCGAGCGAGCGCAGCGAGCGATGGCTTCCCACGTCCCCGCATCTGCCGCGGCAGCGCCCTCCCCCGTCGTCTCCCACGTTTAGTTTTCGGAGATGACGACTGCTGCCCCGCCGAGCCCTGCTCGTTCCACGTCCGTCCCTCCTCAGGCTCATCACTGGGGCACCGACGCGCTGCTCGTGCTGATGGCGCTCATCTGGGGCGTCAACTTCATCGTCGTGAAGGTCGGGACGCGGCTGATGACACCGCTCGCGTTCAATGGGGCGCGGGTCGTCATCGCGGCGGTGGTGCTCAGCGTCGTCGCGGCGGCGATGCGCGAGCGGTGGCCGGCGCGGGGCGACGTGCTGCGGCTGCTCGTGCTCGGAGTGCTCGGCAACGGGCTCTATCAGGTCTTCTTCATCGAGGGGATCGCGCGGACGCGCGCGGGGACCGCGGCGCTGGTGCTCGCGGCGGCGCCGGCGTTCATGGCGATCATCGGGCGGCTGCTCGGCGTCGAGCGCGTCACGCGTCGCAAGGTCATCGGGATCGCCGCGTCGCTGCTCGGCATGGCGCTCGTCGTCTTCGGGAGCGCGAAGTCGGCGGAGGGGGCGACGGGAGACGTCGCCACGCTCGGCGGGAACATGCTCGTGCTCACCGCGTGCCTCTGCTGGTCTGCGTATACGGTGCTCCTCAAGCCGTACACCGAGCGGGTGAGCGGCATCCCGCTCTCCGCGGTGACGATGATCGGCGGGGCGATCCCCCTGCTCGCCGTCTCCTCCGTCGAGATCGCGCGCACCCCCTGGCCCTCGCTCCCGGCGGGCGCGTGGGGGGCGCTGCTCTACAGCGGCTTGCTCGCGCTCGGTCTGGCGTATCTCTTCTGGTACCGCGGCGTGCGCGTGCTCGGTCCGACGCGCACCGGCATGTACAGCAATCTCCAACCCGTGGTCGCGCTCATCGTCGCCTGGCTCGTGCTCGGCGAGACGCCGACGATCGTCCAGATCTTCGGCGCCGTGGCGATCATGGCCGGCATCCTCCTCACACGCACATGAGCGGCATCGGCAGCGCCAACGGCACCACCACCGTCGTCCTTTTCGACATCGACGGCACCATCCTCTGGAGCGATGGCGCGGGACGTCGCGCCGTGACGACCGCGCTGCAGGAAGTGTTCGGCAGCACGGGTCCGGCGGGGCATCGCTTCGACGGCAAGACCGACCGCCAGATCGTGCGCGAGCTGATGAACCTCGCCGGCCACGCCGACGAGCACATCGACGAGCAGATGGAGCGCGTCATGGAGCGCTACCTCGAGGAGCTGCGTGAGGAGCTGCGCCATCCCGACCATCCCCCGCAGCGCTTCGCCGGCGTGGTCGAGCTGCTCGACGCGCTCGAGGCGCGGCACGACGTCGTGCTCGGACTGCTCACGGGGAACCTCGAGGAGGGCGCGCACGAGAAGCTGCGCGTCGTCGGCATCGATCCGGCGCGCTTCCGCGTCAACGCGTATGGATCCGACGCCGAGAATCGTCCCGACCTGCCCCCGGTCGCGCACCGGCGCGCCTGCGAGCTGCTCGGCGTCTCGCTGCCGGGGGAGCGCTTCGTCGTCATCGGCGACACGCCGGCCGACATGACCTGCGGGCGCGGCATCGGCGCGCGGGCGATCGGCGTCGCGACGGGTCGCTACACCACCG
>DATAIN010000614.1:0-9145 GCA_036262635.1 Gemmatimonadaceae bacterium
GGCTCGAGCGGCTCCTCGAGGTATCGGTTCCCGTCGAGACGGTGCGCGACGCCGAGGACAAGGCGGCACGTCGCTACGCGTCGCAGGCGCGGCTCCCCGGATTCCGCCCCGGAAAGGCGCCGGCGGCGATCGTCCGCAAGAAGTTCGGCGAGGCGATCCGTCAGGCGGCGCTCGAGACGCTCGTGCAGGACGCGTTCAAGGAGGTCATGGAGCGGGAGAAGCTCCAGCCCGCGTCGCAGCCGCACGTGCATCACCTGCATTTCGACGAAGGCAAGCCGCTCACCTTCGAGCTGCACGTCGAGGTGCGACCCGAGCTTCAGCTCCAGCGCACGAGTGGCTTCCGCGTCAAGCGCGCGCAGCAGGCGATCGGCGATCAACAGCTCAACGAGCAGCTCGACACGCTCCGCGATCAGCGTGCGGCGTGGGCGCCCGCGGAGGACAAGCCCCTCCCGGGCGACCAGGTGACGGTGGAGCTGGCGATGGCGGACGAGGATGGCGTCATCGGCGAGAGCACGCAGTACCCGCCACTCGTCATCGGGGAAGGCCAGGCGATCCCGGCGATCGAGGAGCTCATCCTCGAGGCGAAGCCCGGTCAGACGGTCGAGCGTCCGGTGAAGTGGCCCGACGACTTCCCCAACGAGGCGCAGCGCGGACAGGTGCGCACCGTTCGCATGAAGCTCCTCGACGTCAAGCGGAAGTCGCTTCCGGCGCTCGACGACGCCTTCGCGCGCGAGGTCGGCGACTTCGACTCGCTCGACGCGCTCAAGGCCGCGGTCCGCAAGGATCTCGAGTCGCACGCCGAGCGTGAGGCGGAGTCGCAGCTTCGCCAGCAGCTGCTCGACGAAGTCATCTCGGCGAATCCCTTCGACGTACCGGAGGGGTGGGTCGCGCAGCTGAGCGACGCGTACCTGCAGCAGTTCCAGGTGCCGGAGGAGGAGCGGCCCCGCTTCTCGCAGGAGTTCCGACCGGTCGCCGAACGGCAGGTGCGCCGCGACCTGGTGATCGAGACGATCGCCGAGAAGGAAGGGCTCACCGCGACCGAGGCCGACATCGACGAGCGCGTCGCCGAAGTCGCGCAGAAGCGCGGCGCCAACCCGTCGGAGGTCTATGCCTCGCTGCAGAAGGCGGGACGCCTCCGCGAGATCGAGCGAAGCATCACGGAAGAGAAGGTGTTCACCTGGCTGAAGGAGCGGAACACGGTCGAGTAGACCGCGGGTCCCGCCTAACGCATCACACCGACGATCGACATGCCGACCATCTATCCGCCGTACGTCATCGAGCGCTCCAGCCGCGGCGAGCGCACCTACGACATCTTCTCGCGGCTCCTCATGGACCGCATCATCTTCCTCGGCACGCCGATCAACGATGATGTGGCCAACATCGTCATCGCGCAGCTGCTCTTCCTCCAGGCGGACAACCCGGAGCGGGACATCTTCCTGTACATCAACTCGCCGGGCGGCAGCGTCTCGGCGGGGCTCGCGATCTACGACACGATGCAGTTCCTGAAGAGCCCCGTGAACACGATCTGCATGGGTCTCGCGGCGAGCATGGGCGCGTTCCTCCTCGCGGCCGGCCGCAAGGGGAAGCGGCTCGCGCTCCCGCACTCGCGCATCATGATCCACCAGCCGTCAGGCGGCGCGCAGGGCACCGCGGCCGACATCGAGATCCAGGCGAAGGAGATTCTCTTCCTCCGCCAGAAGATGAACGAGCTGATGTCGAAGCACACCGGCCAGCCGGTGGATCAGATCGAGCGCGACATCGAGCGCGACAAGTTCATGGGCGCCGAGGAAGCGGTGAAGTACGGGCTCATCGATCAGGTGATCTCGCACCGCGGCGACATCCCGGCGGAGGACGGAAAGAAGGAGCTCGCGAAGTAGCTCTAACGGTGGTTGTCAAGAGCGTTCCGGCATTGTGAAATCGTTCACAATGCCGGGCGCGGAAATGTTGCTTGACCGCTTCGGCGGCGTCTGTTAGGTCTCTATGGGCCGCCCCCGCGTCGCAGGCGCCCAGCCCGCTTCACCTCGTCACCGAGCGCCATGTCGCACGACAAACACTTACGCTGCTCGTTCTGCGGAAAGTCCAAGGACTCGGTCCGGAAGTTCATCTCCGGCCCCTCGGTCTACATCTGCAACGAGTGCATCGCCCTCTGCAACGAGATTCTCGCCGAGGACGAGGAGCGCGAGGTTGCCGAAGCGATCACGCAGGTCCCGTCGCCGCAGGAGATCAAGGACGTCCTCGACCAGTACGTGATCGGTCAGGAGCAGGCGAAGAAGGCGCTCTCGGTCGCGGTCTACAATCACTACAAGCGCATCAACGTCCAGTCGGTCCGCGACGAGGACGTCGAGCTGGACAAGTCGAACATCCTCCTCATCGGGCCCACGGGCACGGGCAAGACGCTGCTCGCCCAGACGCTCGCCCGCATCCTCGACGTCCCCTTCACCATCGCCGACGCGACGACGCTCACCGAAGCGGGCTACGTCGGCGAGGATGTCGAGAACATCCTGGTCCGGCTCCTCCAGGCGGGCGACTTCAACGTCGCCGAGTGCGAGCGCGGCATCGTCTACATCGACGAGATCGACAAGATCGCGCGGAAGAGCGAGAACCCGAGCATCACCCGCGACGTGAGCGGCGAGGGCGTGCAGCAGGCGCTCCTCAAGATCCTCGAGGGAACCGTCGCCTCGGTGCCGCCGCAGGGCGGGCGCAAGCATCCGCAGCAGGAGTACATCCAGATCAACACGAAGGACATCCTCTTCATCTGCGGAGGAGCCTTCGACGGGCTGGAGAAGATCATCGAGGCGCGCACCGGCCGGCGGCAGATCGGTTTCGGCGGGAACGGCGACGGCTTCGGGCTCCCCGGCAGCCCGGGCGCGAAGGACGCCGCGAAGAACCCCTTCGCCGAGGTGGAGCCGGACGATCTGCTCCGCTACGGTCTGATCCCGGAGCTGGTGGGCCGCCTTCCGGTCACGGTCGCGCTCCAGGCGCTCGACGAGGACGCCCTCGTGCGCATCCTCAAGGAGCCGAAGAACGCGCTCACCAAGCAGTACGCGAAGCTCTTCGAGCTCGAGAACACGAAGCTCGCCTTCGACGAAGCGGCGCTCCGCGCGGTCGCGCAGAAAGCGCTCAAGCGGGGCACCGGCGCCCGCGGCCTTCGTGCGATCCTCGAGGAGATGCTCACCGACGTGATGTTCGAGCTCCCGAGCCGCGAGGACGTCACCGAGGTGCGCGTCACCGAAGCGACGGTCGTGAACAAGCAGCCGCCCCTGCTCGAGATCTCGCCCAAGCGGCAGAAGAAGGAAGCGTAGAAGCGCGGCCGTTAGCCATTAGCCGTTAGCGTCGAGAGACGGCGGCCGGGGGGATGACCCCTCAGCCGCCGTCGCGTTTCCCCTGAACGCAGTTCTCCCCGCGGTCGCTCAACGCTAATGGCTAAAGGCTAGCGGCTGACGGCGTCCGAGGCGGAACGCCTCCGCCGGCGTTAGATTCTGCCCCATGTCCCCCCTCTATACCCGCGACGCGGAGCAGGTCGAGATCGGGGAGCGGCTGCCCGTGCTGCCGCTCCGCGACCTCGTGCTGTTTCCCTACGTCGTGACGCCCCTGCTGGTCGGGCGGCCGGCGACGCTCGCCGCGGTCGACGCGGCGCTCGCCGAGGAGCGCTGGATCCTCCTCGTCGCGCAGCGCGCGCCCGAGGTCGAGGAGCCCGCCGCGGCCGATCTGCACCGGACCGGTGTCGTCGGGCGGATCCTCCAGGTCAATCGCCTGCCTAACGGCACGGCGAAGGTCCTCGTCGAAGGGTTTGCGCGGGCGCGGGTGAGCCGCTACGCGCCCGCCGCCGGCCACCTCCGCGCGGTCGCGGCACCGGCGATGCTCGGCGCGGGCGAGGACGACGCGACCGTCGCCACGCAGGGGCGCACCACTCTCGAGCTGTTCGAGGAGTACGTCACCCTGCATCGTCGCCTCCCCGACGAGGTGAACGCGATGGTCCAGGGCGCGCCGACGCCCTCCCAGCGCGCCTACGGCGTCGCCGCGCACCTCACCATCGCCGCCGAGCGGAAGCAGGATCTCCTCGAGATCGATACCCTCGAGGGACTCTTCCGGCGCCTGATCGCGACGCTCACCAGCGAGATCGAGCTCCTGCGCCTCGAGCGCAAGATCGACGACGACGTCCGCGGCACGCTCTTCCGGAACCAGCGCGAGTTCTATCTCCAGGAGCAGCTCAAGGCGATCCACCGCGAGCTTGGCGAAGAGGACGGCGATGATCTCGCCGAGCTCGAGACGCAGCTCGCCGCGAAGACGCTCCCCGATCCGGTGCGCGCGCGGTCGCAGCGCGAGCTCCGCCGGCTGCGCCGCATGTCGCCGATGTCGCCCGAGTCGACCGTCGCCCGCGGGTTCCTCGACTGGATCGTGGCGCTGCCCTGGACGGAACGGACCTCCGAGCAGCCGGACGTCGCGAAGGCCAAGGCGGCGCTCGACGCCGACCACCACGGCCTCGAGGACGTGAAGGAGCGCATCCTCGACTACATCGCGGTGCTCGCGCTCGTCGAGAAGCCGGACGCGCCGATCCTCTGCCTCGTCGGCCCGCCGGGGGTCGGCAAGACCTCGCTCGGCCGCTCCATCGCCCGCGCGTTAGGCAGGCAGTTCGCGCGGATGTCGCTCGGCGGCGTGCGGGACGAGGCCGAGATCCGCGGCCACCGCCGCACCTACATCGGCGCGATGCCGGGGCGCGTCATCCAGGCGATGCGCCGCGCCGGCGTGGTCAACCCCGTGCTCCTGCTCGACGAGATCGACAAGCTCGGAAACGACTATCGCGGCGATCCGTCGGCGGCGTTGCTCGAGGTGCTCGACCCGGAGCAGAACCGCGCCTTCAGCGATCATTTCCTCGAGGTCGACTACGACCTCTCGCAGGTGCTGTTCGTGACCACGGCGAACAGCCTGAGCGGGATCCCGGAACCTTTGCGCGACCGGATGGAGATCATCCGCCTGCCCGGCTACCTCGATCAGGAGAAGCTCGCGATCGCGAAGCGCTTCCTGCTGCCGCGGCAGCTCGAGCGAAACGGGCTCGATCCGCGTCGGGTCTCGGTCACCGACGACGCGCTGCGCGCCGTGATGCGTGGATACACGCGCGAGGCGGGAGTGCGCGAGCTGGAGCGGCGGATCGCGCGGCTGGCGCGCAAGCTGGCGCGGCAGGAGGCGGAGCGCGCGCATCACGACGCCGCCGCGCCGCTCGACGTCGGAGTGGAGGACCTGCGCGCGCTGCTCGGCCCTGCCCCCTTCGACGACGGCGACACCTCCCTCGACGACAAGGTCGGCGTCGCCTGCGGGCTCGCCTACACCACCGCCGGCGGCGAGACGCTGGAGATCGAGGTGACCGTCCTCCCCGGGCGGGGGAAGCTCGCGCTCACCGGCACGCTCGGCGACGTGATGAAGGAATCGGCCAGCGCGGCGATGAGCTACGTCCGCTCGCGCGCCGCCGCGTTGGGCATCGACCGCGACTTCCACCGCTCGCGCGACATCCACATCCACATCCCCGCCGGTGCGACGCCGAAGGACGGCCCGTCCGCCGGGATCGCGATCGCGGTCGCCGTGGCGAGCGCGCTCACCGGGATCCCGGTGCGCGGCGACGTCGCGATGACCGGCGAGGTCACCCTCCGCGGCCGCGTGCTGGCGATCGGTGGGCTGAAGGAGAAGGCGGTTGCCGCGCACCGCTGCGGGATCCGGCACGTCATCATCCCGCACGGCAACGCCCGCGAGCTCGACGAGCTGCCGGAGGAAGTGCGCAACGTGGTCGCCTTCCATCCGGTGAAGACGATGGACGAGGTCGTGACGATCGCGCTTCGCGCGCAGCCCACCGCCGCGCGCGACGGGATCCCGGCGACGGCGCACTGATGGCCGAGCCGCTGCCGCGGCCCGTGGCCGGCCGGGATCCGCTCGTCATCCGCGACATCGAGTATCTCGGCCCGATGTCGACGCCCACCGGATGGCGCCCGACGCACCCCTACCCCGAGATCGCGTTCGCGGGGCGGTCCAACGTCGGGAAGTCGTCGCTGATCAACAGGCTGGTGCGCCGGAAGAAGCTCGCCCGCGTCAGCAACACTCCCGGCCGAACGCGCGAGATCCACTTCTTCCGCGTGAACCAGGACTTCGTGCTCGTCGATCTTCCGGGGTACGGCTACGCGCGGATATCGCGCGAGCGGCGCGCCGAGTGGCGCCCGCTCATCGAGGGATTTCTCACGCGCAGCCCGGGCGTTCGCGGCATCGTGCAGCTCCTCGACGCGCGTCACGATCCGACGGCGGACGACGAGCAGATGCTCGGCTTCCTCGCCGATCTCGGCCTGCCGACGATCGTCGCGGCGACGAAGATCGACAAGCTGTCGCGGGCAGGTGTGGCGGGACGCATGCGTGAGATCGCCGATCAGATCGGGATGGAGCAGTCGCAGATCATCCCCTTCAGCGCCGTGACCGGTGAGGGGCGCGACGAGCTCGCGGAGGCGATCGTCGATCTCCTCGCGCAACCGTCGTGGCGCGAAACGAGCGACGCCGAGGGGGCAGAATGAGTCGCACCGTATCGCGCCTCGCCCTCGCGATCGTGGCCGGAGCAGCGGCCGCGTGCGCGAGCGCGCCGGGGACGCCCGCACCGAGCGGCGCGCCGCGCGAGTCGAAGCCCCCCTCGATGCGCACCGATACCGCGCCGGCCCTCGTCCCCGCGGGGTTCGGCACCCTGCGCCAGGACGACATCGCGCTCAAGCTCCAGGTCGACCAGGTGCAGGTGCGGGCCATCCCGCTCGACGAATCGGTGATCCGCGTGCTCGCCCCCGACTCGTATCGCTCGCTGCATGGGCTGCGCGAGAGCAAGCGGGACGCGATCGACCGGCTCGCGGGCCGGTACATGCTGCGCGAGCGCAACGTCTGGCTCGTCGGCTTCTACGGGCTCGCTCCCGATGCGCGCTTCTCACCCGGCGAGCTGACACTCACCGTGTCCGGTCGCGACTATCGGCCCGTGGAGATCCTCCCGCTCAGCATCGGCTTCGGGGAGCAGCGCCTCGACCAGCGCCAGACGCAGACGGCGCTCTACCTCTTCGGTGACGGGGTGGACCTCAGCCAGCCGATCATCGCGCGGATGCAGGGGCGCGAGGATCCCTCGTGGGGCGACATCCTGCAGCGCATCGAGCAGGAGCGCGCGCTCATCCGCGGGCGCGCCACGCGCGCCGGCACGGCCGCCCCGCGTTAGGCAGTCCCGCCGCCCGTGAGCGTACCGGTGACGGCCGCCCCCGGCGCCTCCTCACCGGCGCGACGGATCGCCTCCTCGGGCGCCTTGTCCCCGACGATCGCGATGGCCCGGCTGCTCTTTGCCAGGTATTGCTCGCGGAGGAGGAGCTGGCCGTCGACGACCATCCGATGGCCACGCGCGATCACCTCGCGGATGTCGAGCGAGTCCCGGTCCAGCACGAGGACGTCGGCTTCGCATCCCGCCTCGAGACGCCCCTTCCGCTTCAGCCTGAGCAGCGTGGCGGGATTCTGCGTCACGAGCCGGAGCACCATCTCCAGCGGATGCCGGTGGTCGACGACGAGGCCGCGAATCTGCTGGTAGAAGATGTCGGGCGTCGACGAATCGGCGTCGGAGGAGAACGTCAGCCGGTCGAGCGGCCCACCGTGGTCGACGTAGTAGGCCAGCCACCTGGCCAGGTCCTGATCGACGCAGTCGAAATCGACGTGGGCGCCCTTCTTCGCGAGGTCGATCGCCTCACGGAGGAGCTTCTCGTTCCGCTGGACGTGCGTCGGATAGAGCCACTCCGGCTTCACCTGGAAGTCGTCGATCAGCTCGCGAAGCGGGCGGAGTCGGGTGTCCTCCTCCCCGACGTGGAAGTGCGTGATCCCCGCCTTCCCCGCGAGAAGCCCGCCAACGTGAGTGTCGCGAACGAGCTTGGCGAGCTCCTGCGCCGACTGGTTCAATCCGCGCTCGTCCGAGATCGCGATCTCCCCCGCGCCGACGATCTCGTCGACGAAGAGCATGTCCTCGCGAATGGAGCCCATCACGGTCGTCGGGGGAACGTTGTACCCGCCCGTCCACATGCAGGCGGTCATCCCCTCCTCGCGCAGCGCCTTCACCCGGGCGAGGAGGCCCTCGATGGTCTTCATCGTCGTGTCGACGCCGAGTGTCCCGACGACCGTGGTGACGCCGGCCCGAACGATCTCGCGCGGGAAGAGCATCGGCGTCTGGAGGGCGAGATTCCCCTCCCCGCTGCCGCCGAGGAGATGCTCGTGCGGGTCGATGATCCCCGGGGTGACGACGCAGCCCGCGGCGTCGATCACCTCGTAGTCCACGCCTAACGCGTCGAGGGCGCGGCGGTCCACGCGTCCGACCCGCTCGATCCGGTCGTTGACGAGCAGCACCGAGCGCCGCCCGCGCGGAACCGGATCGTACACCTCGCCGTTCTCGATCAGGATGAACATCACTCGCTCCGAGGCGTCGACTGCGCACGCAGAGGGGCACGATCCAGACCAGCGGGCCATCGTGACCCGGTCCTCACCGACCGCGGGTCGAAGTCGGCACGGCGAACGCTTATGATTGGGGCGGCGGGCGAACGCGGCGGGCGTCCACGTCTCGAGACGCCATACCTCCACAGGACTCGACCATGGCACTGCTTCCCCTTCGCGCCCTGACGGACCGGCCGGTCGAGCGGCTCGAGCGCGCGTGGCTCGACTCGATCGCCGACGCGCTGGCGAGCCCCGACTGCGACCGCGCGCTGCTCTGCCGGCGCACCCTCGCCGAGCTCGCGATGCCCCAGTACGCCGCGAACTGGGAGACCGCAATCGCCGACGAGCGGTTGCCCGCGGGAACGCGGCTCGCGCTCGCCGCGCTCGACCCGCGAAACGTCACCCTCGAGCCCGAGTACTACGCCGACTGCGACGACGAGCGCTTTCAGCGCGTGAAGCCGCTCCTCTGGCTCTGGTACTCCTTCGACCGCCTGCCGTTAGGCGGCCAGGCGGTGGACCTCGGCGTCCGACTCCGCCGGGTCCTCGCGCCGCACATCTTCAGGCGCTGCGGGCGGAACTTCAAGGCGTTCCAGCACGTCGAGTTCTCCTTCGGCTACAACATGGAGGTCGGCGACGACGTCGTCGTCCACCGGCACGTGCTCCTCGACGACCGCGG
>DATAIN010000615.1:0-2473 GCA_036262635.1 Gemmatimonadaceae bacterium
CCTCCAGCGCTTCATGGCGCGCCGTCAGGCGCTCGAGCCGCTCAAGCGCGCCGAGCTCACCGAGCAGCTCGCGAACCGCTTCGCGGGGCGGCTCCCCGAAGAAGGTGGAAGCGACGCGGCGAAGATCGTCCGCCTGTATCAATCCGAGCAGGAAGCGCGGGCGCGCGGCGTCGCGGCGCGCGGCGAGACGGGCGCGGCCCGCGAGCACCACGCGCTCGTCGCCCGCGGCGCGGGACGCTGGGCGGAGTTCGCGTCGCTGCTCGGGCGCGCGCGACAGGGTGGACTGCGCGCGCTGAACGAAGGCGAGATCGCCGACTTCGTCGCGCGCTACCGCGAGGCGGCGGCGGACCTCGCGCGCCTCCGCACCGCGGCGCGCGGACGCGACACCGAAGCGCTCTACTATCTGAGCCGGCTCGTCGCGGCGGGTCACAACCTGCTCTATCGCCGTCGCGAGGTCGCGCTCGATACGGTGTGGACCTTCCTCTCCGTCACGCTGCCGCGCGAGGCGCGGCGGTCGTGGCGGCCGATCCTCACAGCGGCGCTGCTTCTCTACGGACCGGCGGCGATCTCGTATCAGGCGGTGCTGCGCGACCCCGACCTGCAGTACGAGCTCCTCCCGCCGGGCATGATCGACCGCGTCGAGAACGCGGCGCGCAACGAGGAGCGCGGCAAGGGCTACGTCGCGTTCGACGAGAACGAGCGTCCGATGATCTCGAGCTTCATCATGGCGAACAACATGAAGGTCTCCTTCATCGCCTTCGCCGCGGGCGCGACCGCGGGGATCGGGACGGTGCTCGCCCTCGTCTTCAACGGGATCAGCCTCGGCGCGGGAATCGGCGTCTACCAGACGCACGGCGTCGCGCACATCATCCTCGGCTTCGTCGTCGCGCACGGGGTGCTCGAGCTCACCGCGATCTGCTTCGCGGGAGGAGCGGGGCTTCTCCTCGCGCATGCGATCCTGCTTCCGGGCGCGCGCACACGACGCGAGGCGCTCGTCATCCAGGGCCGCCGCGCGATCCAGCTCGCGACGATCGCGACGATCCTCCTCTTCTTCGCCGGCCTGATCGAGGGACTGTTCTCCGCCGATCCCTTCTGGCCGCTGCCCTATCGCGTCGCGGTCGGCGTCGGGAGCGGACTGCTGATGCTCATCTGGCTCACCCGTGGCTGGCGCGGCGAGGCGGACCTCGAAGCGGAGGAGAATGCGTACGCGGTGAGCTGAGGGGCGCGCTCGGGGCGTGCCGCTCGGCAAACTGCGGAACGCGGATCTTCACGCAGCGGCGCGGATCTTTTCGACTATTGCTCGGCAATATTCGCAGGAGCCATGGAGAGCAGGGAGGGGTTGAGGCAGGAGGCAGAACTGACCGGCCATGAAGCTAGTGTCATCACTCCTGAGGCACGAGACAGGGCCAGCGAGCGGCAATCCAGCCTCTTGGCCCGTCTGACTCCTGCCTCAGGCCTCAGACGTCATGACACTAGCCTCATGGCTCGTCAGTTCTGCCTCGTCGCCGTCTTCTAGGTAATTCGACGTATATCGCTACCAAATCGGGATTCCTAACCTCACCCTGCGCTCGCCGGCCGGCGGGCGCAGTCAACCGCGATGCGGCGCCTGCGAGCGTCGCACGGCAAACCGTGAGGGTATCCCCATGCACCGCTCCACAGCCGTCCTGTCGCTCGCCGCAGTCCTTTCCGCCGCCGCCTGCGCCGATCAGGCCACCGCACCCGTCCCGCGCTCGGCCACCCTCGGCGCCGATGTCACGGCATCCGGGGTCTGGGCGCGCGAGATCGTCGGAGAGACGGGACCCGGATCGACCTACGCGTTCTATGTCCCGCGGCAATGGAACGGGGACGTCGTCTACTACGCACATGGGATCAAGCCCGCCAACGCGCCCGTCGAGCTGCCGACGGCGGACGGGATCGTCCCGGTGCGTGACGCGCTCGGCGCGCTCGGCTACGCCGTCGCGTACTCGAGCTTCGACGAGAACGGGTGGGCGGTGAAGGACGGCGCGCAGCGGACGCACCAGCTGCGCGGACTGTTCACGGCGCAGGTCGGACGCGCGCGCCGCAGCTTCCTCATGGGGCACTCGATGGGCGGTCTCATCGTCCAGGATCTCGCCGAGCGCTTCCCCGGACAGTACGACGGGACGCTGGCGATGTGCGCACCGCTCGGCGGCGCGGTGAGCGAGGTGAACTACCTCGCCGACGTGCGCGTGCTCTTCGACTGGTTCTATCCGGGCGTCGTGCCGGGGAACGTCATGTACGTCCCGGAAGGCACGAACATCGGCGCGGTGGTCGCCTCACTCCCCGGCGCGGTGATCGCGAAGGACGGTGGCGCGGGGCTCGGCGCGATCGCGCGCATCAAGCAGACGCCGCTCGCCGGCCAGGACGGGCGGGAGCTGTTCACCTCTCTCTCGTACGCGATCGCGTACAACATGGGCGGCCTCGCGGACTTCCTCGACCGCACGCACGGCCATCC
>DATAIN010000616.1:0-2763 GCA_036262635.1 Gemmatimonadaceae bacterium
GCCGATGATGAACGCTCGCGCACTCCTGGTCGCGGTCTCGCTGTCCTGCGTCGCTCGCGCGTCATGCGATGCCCAGCCCACCGTCGCGGCGGCGTCGTACACCGACATCGTGCGTCGCTCGGGTTTCATCTTTCAAGGCACGGTGCAGTCGATCGGCACCGCGACTCCCACGGTCCGCGCCGAGCCCAACACCGCGGTGGTGCTCGTCACCGCGGTGCTCGAGGCACTGCCGCCGGTCGGAAACATCACGGGCCATCAGGTCACCGTCCGTCTGCGAAGCCCGCGCGAAGTGCGCGAGGGACAGAGCGCCACGTTCTACACGTACGTCTATTCCGCGGGACAGAGCCTCGGCCTGCAGGCGGTGGCGATCCTGCCGCTCGAGGAGCGGAACGTGAGCGTCGCTCGCATCCGTGCCGCCCGCGATACCCTCTCGGACCAGCGACTCGCGAGACGGCTCGCGTCCGCGCAGCTGGTCGTTCTGGGAACCGCGGGTGACGCCATCCCGGCCAGGGGATCGGAAGAACGCCGCGGCGAGCACGACCCGCTCTGGTCGCGCGTCCCGATTCGCGTCGAGGTCGCGCTGAAGGGCAACCCGCGTGGACCGACCGTCGTGGTCAACGTCGCGCGGAGCGACGATCCCGCCTGGGAGCGGTCCCCGAAGCCGAAGCCCGGCGACTACAAGGTGTTCCTGCTCCAGCCGGCGAAGGGCCCGCAGTTCTACGTGCCGGGGCCGTTCCTGATCGATTCGCTCGACATGCTGGACGCCGGCCAGACGGATCGCGTTCGCCGGTTGCTCCGCTCGCGGCGCTGAACGTCCAATCGCAAGGAGAGGCCATGCCCACCCGCAGATCGCGCCTGACGCTGCCCTTGCTCCTGCCGACGCTGCTGCTCTCGGCGCTGTTCGCGACGCCTCAGTCGCTGTTCGCGCAGGCGGTGCAGGTCGTCAACATGATTCCGAACACGATGAGCGACGAGTCGAATCGCGACAGCGAGCCGTTCCTCGCCATCAGCCCGTTCGACCCGAAGACGATGACCGCGACGGCGTTCATGCCGACGCCCGCGATGGTCTCGAACGGTCCCCTCCTCGTCTCCTTCGACGGCGGCACCACATGGATCGCGAGGGGGTGATCCCGAGCGCAGCCGGGGGACTCAACACCTTCGACGTCACCATCCGCTTCAACTCGGCGGGTACCACGCTCTATGCCGGGATGCTTCGGGACCCGACTGGGAACCTGGAGATCGTGCGCACCACCGACATGACCTTCAACACGGCGATGGCGCTGCTGAACACCCCGCGCGCGACCGACCAGCCCTACATCTTCGCGCGGACCGTCACGGGATGGTTCGACCCGGGGAAGGAGCGCCTCTGGGTCGGGAACAACGAAGGCGCGGTGAACCCGAAGAGCGCGACGGTCGACCAGACCGTCGATGCCGCGGCAGCGGTGCCGACGTTCTCGCAGGTGCGCATCGATGCCGGCACGCCGGTGAGTCGCGACAACTATCAGGTGCGCACCGTCGCTCACGCCGACGGGCACGTGTATGCCGCATTCTATCGCCGTCGCGGATCGATCACCGGCGGCTACAAGGCGGACGTCGTCGTCGTGCGCGACGACAACTGGGGAAAGGGCGCGACGCCCTTCCAGGCGCTCGTCGACGGAGTGACGATGGTCTCCGGGCTGAACGTCGAGGTGCAGGATTCGATCTCCGACTCCTTCGGGTCCGATCCCGCGCTCGGGAACGAGTGGTGGGGCGGAGACCTCTACCTCACCGTCGATCCTAACGATGCATCCCGGCTCTACATCTCCTACTCCGACAGCCGCGCCGGCGCCGCGCGAACGCTGCATCTTCGCCGCTCCACCGACCATGGGCTGACGTGGGGCGCGGACCTCTTGACCACCGCGAGCGCCAAGAACGCCGCGATCGCCATCAACAGCCACGGGAGGATCGGCTACCTGTATCAGTCGCTCGTCGGGGCGTCGCCGAATCTTCACTGGCAGACCCACCTCAGGCGGTCCGACGACGGCGCGATGTGGGACGACGTGACGCTGTCCGACTTCCCCGCGCAAGGCACCGGAGCGCCGTCCGGCTCACGCATCATCGGCGACTATCTCAACATGGTCGCGGTGGGGCAGAACTTCTACGGCGTCTTCTCCGCGTACAACAGCCTGACGTCGGCGACGTTCCCCGCCGGTGTCACCTGGCAGCGAAACCGGACCGCGCCTGGCGATCCCATGCCCCGGCTCCTCGGCAACGACGGCACGACCACAGTCCCGCCTTCGATCGATCCATTCTTCTTCCGTACGACGGAGATCGATCCCGCGATCGACTTCTACGTCCGGGACTGGACCGATAACGCGACCACGCACGATCACGGGCAGGAGCCGTCCGTGCGGGACAACTTCTACCACACGAGTGACGTCTGGAACGAGCGGGCCAACGATCCGCTCGCGTTCGATGCGAACGACCGTCCACAGGTGCAGGATCCGCAGCCCGTGGCGATGGGCCACAACTTCGCGTTCGCGCGCGTGAGCCGGGAAGTGGCGGGATCCGCGAGCGATGTCACGCTTCACTATCTCGTCTCCGACGGCGGCGTCGGCGTGAACTTCGTCGACGCGGGCTCGCCGCCACCACTGCATTTTGCCGCCGCGGACCTCGTGCAGGTGCCCGTCGCGGGCGCGGGCCATCAATGGGATCTGCCCTCGGGCGCCTCCAACCATGTGTGCCTCGCGGTGGAGACCACGGCGGCGGGCGATCCGCTGCTGG
>DATAIN010000617.1:0-1539 GCA_036262635.1 Gemmatimonadaceae bacterium
ACGACGTCGTGCTGCACGCCCGTCGAACGTGCGCGCAGCCACTGCAGGTAGACGTAGGGACGGTCCCAGAGGTGCGTCTTCTTTCCCCGCACGATCTCCGTCGGTTTGTAGAGGAGGAACGCGCGATAGAAACCGACGTCGTGCCCCGCGGAATCGCGCGACCATTGGCCCCCGCTGACGAACGTCCGCCCCGTGCGGCCGGCGCAGCTCAGCTGCGGACGCGCCTCGAGCTCCCACGCGATGCACGTCACCGAATCGGTGGGGATCGTATCGGCGTCGATGTTGCCGCCAAATGCGCCCGCGCCGACATAGCCCTCACGGAGCGCCCCGTTCACCGACACGCAGAGCCGATACCAGGGCCGCACGATGTCGAGCCCGGGGACGATCCACGTGGTCGAGTAATGGTGCCCGGTCGCCGGCAGCGAGAACGAGCCGGCGGCGTCGGTGCGACCGCGGGCGAGTGGTCCGCCGCAGGGTCCACCGGTCTCGCCGCTCGCCGCCACCACCTCGGCGTCGGCCACCGGCGTGCCGTCGGCCCACTCGACGTGGCCGGCCAGCGGTGACGAAGTCCAGACGGTGTGGCCGATCGGCGCCGGGCAGCCGGTGAAGACCGGCACCATGCAGACCAACGAGAGCAAACGAAGCTTCGCGCGGATCATGCGCGACATCGCGGCAGTCTGCATGCCACCGCAAGGCGCGCGGCCGCGTGGCTCACCCGCTATCATCCAGCGACGACCAGCACCGAGACATCCAATGTCCGCCGACGCCGACCAGCCGCGCGACCTCGACCTGGCCCTCCGGGTCGACGACCACCCCTCGCTGCGCGTCGCGGCATTCACGACGACCTTTTCCCGCCCGCTCGGCGAGCTCGCGACTCCGGCGGAGGTCCTCGCTCAGCTGCGCGACGATGTAGCGGCGCCCCTCGCGCGGGACGAGTCGCTGCGCGCCGCCGTGCGCGACATGCTGCGCCATGGCGGCTACAAGCCGACGGGGCGCGGAAAGCCGGCGTCGGAGTACCTCGTTCGCGCGGCGGCCGAGGGCGCGCTCGCGCCGATCAACCTCGCGGTGGACTGCTGCAACGCGGTCTCGCTCCACAGCGGATTTCCGATCAGCGTCGTCGATCTCGACCGGGCGCGCGCGCCGTTCCGCATCGGCGTCGCGCCCGAAGGCGCGACGTATGTCTTCAACGCCTCGGGGCAGGAGATCGACCTCGCGGGACTGCTCTGTGTCTTCGACGCCGACGGTCCCTGCGCGAACGCGGTGCGCGACGCGCAGCGCACGAAGACGCGCGTCGAGACGACGCGCACGCTCAGCGTGCTCTGGGGATGCGCGGGCTTCGAGGAGCGGCTGCGCGAGGCGGAGCGCTGGTACCGATCGATGCTGGAAGACGCGGGGGCGACGACGGCGAGCGTGTGAGGGCGCGCGCGCCACGGATGCAGCTCGTGTGGCGCGCGCCGTGCGTTGGCTCCGCGCGATTGCCAGCGGAGACTGACAGGTGGAGCGCGAAGAGAGTGGCAGACCGAAGGAAGCGCCGAGCTC
>DATAIN010000618.1:0-1776 GCA_036262635.1 Gemmatimonadaceae bacterium
GACCGGTGCGCACGAGCGGCGTCTCGGCGTGTCGCACCACGGTCGGGAAGACCTCCGCGATCTCGCGCGCGCCGATGCGCACGATGGCGTGCCGGCTGCGCACCGCGGCGGCGACCTTCATCTGGTACGCGCTCTCGTCGAGCGATGGATCTTCGAAGGTCACCGAGAAGGTGCGGAGCTCGTGCGGCGATCCGGCGGCGGCGAGCGAGCAGGTGATGCTCGAGTCGAGACCGCCGCTCAGGTATCCGCCCACGGGAACGTCGGCCCGCATGCGCAGCGTCACCGCGCGGCGGAGCACCTCATCGAGCGCGAGCAGCGCGTCCGCCGGCTCGGTCTCCGCTTCGTCGAAGCGCGGCTCGTAGTAGCGCGCGACGCGCAGCGTGCCGTCGCGCCATACCGCGTACGTGCCAGGCTCCAGCGCGCTCACGCCGCTGAACGGCGTGCGCGGCGCGCGCGCGGACCAGAGGGTGAACACCTCGTCGAGGCCGCGAAGATCCGGCGCGGCCCGCACCTCCCCGCTGGCGAAGATCGCCTTCGCTTCCGACGCGAAGACGAAGTCGTGCCCCGGCTGCGCGTAGAACAGCGGGCAGATTCCGAACCGGTCGCGCGCGACGAAGACGGAATCGTCGCGCTGATCATGGATCGCGAAGGCGAACTGTCCGTTGAGATGCGCGAGCATCCCCGTACCCCACTCCTCGTAGGCGTGCACGAGTACCTCGGTGTCCGTCGCCGTGCGGAACCGGTGCCCGCTGGCGAGGAGCCGCGCGCGCAGCTCGAGGTAGTTGTAGACCTCGCCGTTGTACACGATGACGATGGTGTCGTCCTCGTTGCCGAGCGGCTGCGCGCCGTGCGCGAGGTCGATGATGCTCAGTCGGGTGTGCGCGAAGCCGACTCGCGGCCCGGGGAGAATCCCTTCGTCGTCAGGCCCGCGATGGCGGATCTGCGCCGCCATTCGCCGCAGCACGTCGCGGCCGACGCCGCGTGCGTCCGCGCGTGCGATGCCGGCGATGCCGCACATCCTACGAGCGCGCTCCCGCGGCGCGCGCCGCGCCTTGCCCGCTCAGCGACACCGGAGCGATGAGCTGCGGTGGAAGATGCAGGTAGGCGGTGGTCGAGCGCTTCTGCTCGATGTCGCGGTACGCGCGCCCCACCTGGTCCGGCCGCAGCCCGAGCGACGCGGCCGCCGATTCCGGCGACTCGCCCGCGTTGTAGGCATGGAGGAGCAGATCCATCGCCGCGGTGGGAAGCGAGTAGTAGAACTCCTCCTGCGTCTGCGGGAGCGAGAAGGTGTCGGTGGTCGGGGGACGCGAGGTCACGCCCGCCGGCACGTCGAGGTACGCCGCGAGCTGATAGACCTGCGTCTTGTAGAGGTGGGCGATCGGCTTCACGTCGGCGAGCCCGTCGCCCCCCTTCACGAAGAATCCCTGATCGTACTCGAGGCGGTTCGGGGTCCCGACCACGCCGTAGTGCAGGCGATCGGCGTGGTAGTACTCGAGCATCGTGCGCACGCGCTGCTTGAAGTTCGTCGCGGCGACGATCTGCCGATATTCGGCGGCCGGCAGGCGAACCGTCTGCAGCTCGCCCCCGGGCGCCTGGTACGCGAGCAGCGTCACGTTCAGCACGTCGGAATCGAGGCGGTCTCCGGGCAGAATCAGCTTGAACTTCCAGTCTCGCTCGAATTCGGGGACGACACGGCGGATCGCTTCGACGCGCCGCTCGTAGCAGCCGGCCGCCTCGAGGATCGCGCTGATGTCCTCGACGACGCAGTCGATGCCG
>DATAIN010000619.1:0-2951 GCA_036262635.1 Gemmatimonadaceae bacterium
GGATCTCGGGGACGAGCGTGTCGCCGCCGCTCTCGAGCAGACGGACGATCGGTGCGCACCCCTCGGCCTGAGCGCCGTAGATGCGTGGCGCCTTGCCCTCGACGAGCCCCGCGTCGAGGAACTCCCCGAACCCCTTCCCCAGCTTCGTGACGAGCGAGCCGCCGGCCATCGGCGCGACAACGGCGCTCGGCAGCCGCCAGCCGAGCTGCTCGGCGATCTCGAACGCCATCGTCTTCGACCCCTCGCCGTAGTAGCCGCGCAGGTTGACGTTGACGATCCCCCACCCGAAGCGATCCGCGAGCTGCGCGCATAGACGATTGACGTCGTCGTAGTGGCCGCGGATGCGCACGAGGTTCGGCCCGTAGACGAGCGTGCCGATCACCTTGCTCTCCTCGAGGTCCTCGGGGATGAAGATCCACGCCTGCATCCCGGCGCGCGCCGCGTGCGCCGCGACCGCGTTGGCGAGGTTGCCCGTCGAGGCGCAGCCCACGGTGTCGAGGCCGAAGGCGCGCGCCGCGTTGATCGCCGTGGTGACGACGCGATCCTTGAAGGAAAGCGTCGGATGCGAGACGGCGTCGTTCTTCACCCACGCACGCGCGACCCCGAGGCGCGTCGCGAGCCGCGGTGCTTCGACGAGCGGAGTGAAGCCGGTGTCGAGGGAGAGCGTGGGCTCGCCCTCAAACGGGAGCCACTCGCGATAGCGCCAGAGCGACTTCGCGCGCCCCTCGATGGTCGCGCGGTCGGGGAGCACGCGGTCGCGCGAGTACAGCGGCTCGAGGGGGCCGAGGCAGTGCTCGCAGATCGCGACCGGGGCCGCGTCCTGCTCGACGCCGCAGAGGCGGCAGCGCTGCGGAAGCGCGCGCGGGATGTCGCTGTGCGTCGCAGTGCCGAGATCGATCGTGTGCGTCATGAGTCGTGGTCAGTACTTCGGAATCTTCGGGTCGACGTCGTCGCTCCAGCGGATGATCCCGCCGGCGAGGTTGCGGACGCGGGTGAAGCCGGCCGCCTGGAGCTGGCGCACCGCCTTCGCGCTGCGCACCCCCGCCTTGCAGTGGACGACGATCTCGCGCGACCGGTCGAGCGTCGGGATCGCGTCGCCGACCGTGCCTAACGGCACGAGCCGCGCGCCGGCGATCCGGGCGATGGCCCATTCGTGCGGCTCGCGCACGTCGATCAGGTCGAAGTCGTCGCCGCGCTCGAGCTTCGCGGCCACCTCGGTCGGGGTCAGCTCGACGATCTCGTCGGGATTCGTCACTTCGGTCGGTCCTCCCACTCCGCAGAACTGGTCGTAGTCGATGAGCTCGCGGATCTGCCGCGTCCCGCACGCCGGGCACGTGGGATCCTTGCGGAGCTTGAGCGTCCGGAACTGCATGGTCAGCGCGTCGATGGTGAGCAGCCGGCCGACCAGCCCCTCGCCGATGCCGAGGAGCAGCTTGATCCCCTCCGTTGCCTGGATCGTGCCGACGAGACCCGGCAGCACGCCGATCACGCCGCCCTCGGCGCAGCTGGGGACGAGGCCCGGCGGGGGCGGCTCGGGATAGAGGCAGCGGTAGCACGGCCCCTCCTCCGTCGCGAAGACGCTCGCCTGCCCCTCGAAGCGGAAGATGCTCCCGTAGACGTTAGGCTTGCCGAGGATGACGCAGGCGTCGTTGGTGAGATAGCGCGTCTGGAAGTTGTCGGTGCCGTCGATGACGACGTCGTAGTCGCGCAGGATCTCGAGCGCGTTGGCGCTCGTCAGCTTCGTCTCGTAGCCCTCGACGTGGACGTGCGGATTGACGTCGTGGATGTGCGCCCGCGCCGACTCCAGCTTCGGCCGGCCGACGTCCTTCGTGCCGTGAAGGATCTGGCGCTGCAGGTTGGTGAGGTCGACGACGTCGAAGTCGACGAGGCCGAGCGTGCCGACGCCGGCCGCCGCGAGATACAGCGCCAGGGGCGAGCCGAGCCCTCCCGCGCCGATGAGCAGGACGCGCGCCGCCTTGAGCCGCCGCTGCCCGTCGAGCGCGACCTCGGGGAGGATGAGATGCCGCGAGTAGCGGAGGATCTCGCTCGCGTCGAGCTCCGGCAGCTCGCGATCGACGATCGGGCCGCGCTGGATGGACGCGGTCATCTCAGCCCCCGGCGATCGCGGGGACCACCGCGATCTCGTCCCCGTCCTGCACCGGCGCGGCGAACCCGCCGTGGAAGCGGATGTCCTCGTCGTTCAGGTAGAAGGTGACGAAGGGATACGGATTCCCCGACTCGTCGCGCAGCCGCGGCGCGAGCGAGGGATAACGGCCGGCGATCTCGGAGACGACCTCACCGACGGTGCCGCCGCTCGCCTCGAGCGCGCGCGAGTCCGCGAGCTTCGCCAGGACGGTGGGGAGATGAAGGGTCACTGCCATTGGAGCCTCTGTTCGCTGCTGGTGGTGATGGAATGATCGTTGGTGACGCTCGCCCCGCCGACGAGGGGCGGGTTGACGAGCGTCTCGCTGGCGACGCCGCTCGCGCGCCACGCGTCGGCCATCGCTTCCGCGACCGAGTCGGCGCGAGCGCGCCGGGTGACGGCGAGGAGCGTGGAGCCGGAGCCGCTGAGCGTCGCGCCGAATGCGCCGGCGCGTCGGGCCGCGCGTGTCACCGCATCGTATCCGATGACGAGCCCGCGGCGGAAGGGGACGTGGAGCACGTCGTCGAGCGCGGCGGAGAGCAGCCCCTCGTTCGCCGAGGCGAGCCCCTGCACGAGCGCGGCGCCTAACGCCGCGGCGCGGGTCGCGGTCGCGTGCGGCACCGTCGCCGGCAGGACGCTGCGCGCGTGCGTCGTCTCGACTGCGAAGCTCGGGATCGCGAAGACGAAGGCGAGCGACGGGTGTACCTCGAGCGCCTGCACGAGCAACGCGCCATCGGCGCCGCGCAGCGCGAGACGCGCGCCGCCGTAGAGCGCGGGGACGACGTTGTCGGGGTGTCCCTCGACCTCG
>DATAIN010000620.1:0-3584 GCA_036262635.1 Gemmatimonadaceae bacterium
TCCCCCGTCCCCCGTCCCCCGTCGTCGAGCGCAGCGATGACTTCCCACGTCCCACGTCAGCCGCGACAGCGCTATCCCTTGTCCCTGGTCGCAGTTGCAGCGATGAGGAGTCCGAGAAGCGTTATGATCCCTCCGAGTATCGTCCCCCCCGATGGCGTCTCGTGGATCGCCGGCACCAGGAAGGCGATCAGCGTCGCGCCGACCGGCTCTCCGAGCACCGTCAGGTTCACCACGTACGCCGGGAGGTAGCGGAGCGCGTAGTTCATCCCCGTGTGGCCGAGCAGCATCGGGCCGGCGGCGAGCGCGGCGAAGATCGAAAGCTCGCGCGGCGGGTAGCCGGTGAGCGGGACGCCGCGCGCCGTCGCCACGAGCACGAGCGTCAGGAACGCGGCGCCGTAGACCATCGCGACGTAGGGCCAGAGGGTGTGGCGCGCCCGCAGCCGGCGGCCCGCGACGAAGTAGATCGCGACCGTCACCGCCCCGATCAGCGCGAGCAGGTCGCCGAACAGCGCGCGCGGCGACTGCGCCACGCCGCCGCGCCATCCCGTGTCGGCGAGCGCGATCACGCCCGCGCCGAGCATCGCCACCGCGATTCCCAGCCACTGGCGCGCCCGCGGCTTCTCGCCGAGCCAGAGCATCGAGAGCAGCGCGACGAAGGGCGGGTGCATGTTCACCAGCACCACCGACGCCGCCACCGTGGTCAGGTGGATCGACGCGTTCCAGCTCCAGAAGTGCAGCGCAAGCGCGATCCCGGCGAGCAGCGCGATGAGCAGCTCCCGCGCGCTCACGTGCCGCAGCTCCCGCCAGCTTCCCGTCGCGAGCAGCGCGACGGCGACGACCACCAGCGAGAACCCCAGCCGCCAGACCGCGATCGCCAGCGGATCCGCGCTCGACGCGCGCACCAGCGGTCCCGACGTCGAGATCGCGAGCAGCGCGAGCGCGAGGACCGCGTACGGATGCGGGCCACCGCGACGGCGCTCCGTTACCGCCGTCGCGTCGGCGCCCGTTTCCACATTCCGCGTCGTCGTGTCGACCCCCGCCGGGCGCTAGAAAACCTTGATCATCCCTCGCGTGTACTTCTTCGGGTCCTTCCGCACGTCGGCGAGGATCGCGTTCAGGTCGGTGAGCGTCTTGTTGAGCTGATCGTAGAGCTGCTGGTCGGCCAGCATCTTCCCCGCGGTCCCCTTCCCGCTCGTCAGCATCTTCATCAGCGAGTCGGTCCCCTGCGCGATCCCGACCAGCGACGTGTACAGCTAGTCGTCGCGCAGCAGCTTGCCCAGTGTGCCGTTCCTGTTGTTCAGCGCGGCGAGCAGCGAGTCCGTGCGGCCGAGCACTCCCACCAGGTTCTCGTACAGCGCCGGGTCGTCGATCATCCGTCCGAACGTTCCGTTCGGCCGCTGCAGCTTCGCGAGCAGGCCGTTCATCTGCGTCATCGTCCCCGTCAGCTGGTCGTAGAGCGTGCGGTCGGTGACGAGCTGACCTAACGTTCCGTCGCCGCGCACGATCCCGCCCGTGATCTGCTTCAGGTCGGAGGTGAGCTGGACGAGGTCGCCCACCGCGCCCGACGCCTGCGCGATCACCTGCTCGTAGTCGAGCGATTGGGCGATCGTGAGCGTGTCCCCCTGCTCGAGGGGCGAGGTCTTCGGCGTCCCCGGGGTGATGTCGAGGACCTTGTCGCCGAGCAGGCCGAGCGTCCGCACGCGGGCCTTGGAGTCCTCGCGGATCTGCGGCTTCAGCTTCGAGTCGACCTCGACGACGACGCGCAGGTTCCGCGTCGTGTCGGCGTCTGGCGCGAGGAAGTCGATCTTCTGGATCGAGCCGGCGAGCTGGCCGGCGACGAGCACCGAGCCCCCCTCGCGCAGCCCGTTCGCGTTAGGCAGGAAGGCGATCAGCTCGTAGCGCTTGTTGAACAGCCCCGCCGCGCGCCCCAGGTTGTAGACCGCGAGCGTCAGCACGAGCAGCCCGACGAGGATCAGGCTCCCCACCTTCAGCTGGTCCCACGTGATGAACGTCGAACGTTTCATGATGTCAGCCCTGTCTCAGAACCCGCCGAGGAAGTCCCGGATGTAGTCGTTCTCGCTCGCCGCCATCTCTTCCGGCGTGCCGAAGAATACGATGTGCTTTTCGGCGAGCAGCGCGATGCGCGTCGCCATTCGAAATGCCGAGCGGATGTCGTGCGAGACGACGATGCTCGTCACGCCCAGCTCGCGCTGCAGCTTCATGATCAGCCGCGTGATGGTGCCCGTCGTCAGCGGGTCGAGACCCGACGTCGGCTCGTCGTAGAGCATGATCCGCGGGTTGTTCGCCATCCCCCGCGCGATCCCGACGCGCTTCTTCATTCCGCCCGAGAGCTCGGCGGGGAGCTGGTCCATCACCCGGTCCGGCTCGAGATCCACGAACTCGAGCTTCTCCCGCACGCGTGCCTCGATCTCGTCTTCGGTGAGATCGGTGTGCTCGCGCAGCGGATAGGCGACGTTCTCGAACACCGTCATCGAGTCGAAGAGCGCCGCGCCCTGGAAGACCATCCCCATCCGCTGCCGGACCTCGAGCGCCTCGTCGAAGGAGAGGTGCGCGATGTCCTGCCCGTCGATCAGCACCTGGCCGCTGTCCGGCACGAGCAGGCGCAGGATCAGCTTGAGCGCCGTGCTCTTTCCCGTCCCCGACTCGCCGACGACCACGATCGTCTCCCCTTCGTGCGCCGCGAAGGAGACGTCGACGAGAATGGGCTCGTCGAAGGCCAGCGATACGTCATCGAGCTCGATCACCGCGGGCCCCTGGTGCTCCCCGGTCATCCCGCGGTCGGTCGACAGCTCCTGACGCACCGCCTCGCGCACCTCGGCGGAGCGCTGCTTCGGCAGCTGGTCCTCGGCGCGACGATACGGAGCCTGCCCCTCGCCGCGCCCGGGCGCGGGCTTCACCCCGTGGTCGGCGACGCGACGCCCCGGCTCGGCCCGACGGCCGCGCGCCCCTGCCTGGTTGGTGCCCCCGCGCCCCGCGGTCGAGCCGCTCGCGGGACCGGTGCCGCCCGTCGACGGGCCCATGTTCCCGGCCTCGTTCGCCTGCCCGCCGACGCCGGTCCCCTCGCTGACGCGGTCCTGGGGCGCGCTCCCGCGGTCGCCGCTCGACCCGTCCGCGGTCGTGTCGTCGCGCGGCGCGGAGGGGTCGTTCGTCGGCCGGTCGCGATCCGTCATGCGCCCACCACCGAGAGAAGGAGCTGCGTCAGAAAGTAGTCCATCACGAGGATGGTGATGCTCGTCGCGACCACCGTCCGCGTCGTCGAGAGACCGACACCCTCCGTGCCCCCGGTCGTGCCGAGCCCGTAGTAGCACGAGGTGATCGAGATGATCCCGCCGAACACGAACGGCTTCGTCAGTCCCTGCACGAAGTCGTTCGGGATGTACTTGAGGGTGAATCCGTCAGCCGCGATCTGCTCCCACACCGTGCGCCAGTAGAAGCCCATCGGCAGCCCGAACATCACGTACGCGATCAGCATTCCGCCGAGGATGCCGACGAGATTGTTGATGATCGTCAGCACCGGCAGCATGATCAGCGACGCGAGCACTCGCGGCGTCACGAGCTTCTTG
>DATAIN010000621.1:0-2317 GCA_036262635.1 Gemmatimonadaceae bacterium
GCACCGCCAGGCTTCGCCGCGAGCCGCGCCGCCCAGCCCACGCCGCACCCGAGATCCAGGAAACGCAGTCCGCGCAGATCCCCGAGATGTGCCATCGAGCGGAGCAGGCGATCGAGGTTGGGATTCTCGACGTCTTCCGCGAAGTGGTATTCCGTATCGTAGTACTTCCGCAGCTCGACCTGATTCGTCTCGGGCATGGCAGAGATGGGGATGGGGTGCCGGCGACCGGAATATAGACGGAGCGGCTGGGAACCCACACCGCGGCCGCGTCTGTCTAAACCGCCAAGACGCGCATTACCTTTCTCCCGCGCCTCCCTCCGGCAGGCGCGCCGCCACCCGCACGCCTCCAATGCCACGCCCGAACTCCGGACGCGCCGCGACGGCGCCCACCGAGCTGCGCGAGCCGCGCTTCGCGACGCTCGTGGCCTCCGCCGTCTATCTGCTCTGCACGCTCACGCTCGTCTACCCGATGCTGGGCGGGGCGTTCATCGTCAACCCGAGCAGCGATTATCTCAGCGGCCACGCCTATCGCGTCTTCGGCCAGGAGGTGCTGCGGCAGACGGGCGGATTCGCGCAGTGGAATCCCTACCTCGCCGGCGGTCTCCCGTTCATCGCGGGGCAGCACGGCGACGTCTTCTATCCGACGTTCATCCTTCGCGAGCTGTTCTCGGGTGGAACGGCGTTCAATCTCTCGATCGCCATCCATCTCTTTCTCGCGGGGCTGTTCACGTATCGGTTCCTCCGCGCGTGGGGGATGGCGTTCTACCCGGCGCTGCTCGGCGGCGTCGCGTACATGCTCGTCGGCCAGGTCGCGTCGCTCGTCTCACCGGGGCATGATGGAAAGCTGTACGTCAGCGCGCTGACGCCGCTCGTCCTCTGGATGATCGTCCGCGCCGTCCGCGACGGACGGCTCTGGGCCTACGGAGTGCTCGCGCTCGCGGCCGCGCTCTGCATCCTCTCTCCGCATTTCCAGCTCACGTACTACCTCGCGCTGCTCGCCGGCCCCTTCGCGATCTACGTCGCGCTCGCCGAGCGGCCGGACGGTACAACGCTGTCGCGGGGGGTTCGCTGGCGGCGCCTGGGGCTTGCCGCGGGCGCGGGCGCCCTCGCCGCGGCGATCGCGGCCGTGCACTTCCTCCCGCTGCTCGAGTACATCCCCTACTCGCCGCGCGGCGGCGGCGTGAGCTATGCCTACGCGACCGCCTACTCGATGCCGATCGAGGAGACGCTGAACGCATTCCTCCCGCAGTTCTCGGGGATCCTCGACAACTACTGGGGGCAGAACCCGATCAAGCTCCACAGCGACTATATCGGCGTCGTCACCTTGATCCTGGCCGGTGCCGCGTTCGGATGGGCGCCGCGGCGCGCCTTCATCCGCTTCTGGCTCGCCGCTGCGATCGTCTCGCTGCTCGTCGCATGGGGCGGGCACACGCCGTTCTACCGGCTCTGGTTCATGCTTCCGAAGATGAACGTGGCTCGTGCACCGGGGATGATCTACTTCATCACGTCGTTCGCGGCGGCTGTGCTCGCGGCCGTGGGGCTCGAGCGGTTTCTGACCACCGAGCCCCTGCGACGGCGCTACCTGATCGGATGGGGGATCGCCGCCGGAGTCATCGGGCTTCTCGCGCTCGCGGGCGGACTGGAGGCGATGGCCGGCGGGATCGCGATCCCGGAGCGCCTCGACTACCTGGCAGGCAACGGCCCAGCGATGCGGATCGGCGGCCTCCGCTCCCTGGTGGTCGCCGCGCTGGCGATCGGTCTTCTCTGGGCGCTCGCTCGGCGCCGGATACCTCCCGCGACCGCTGCGTGGGCGCTGGTCGTTCTGACCGCGGTCGACGACTGGTCGGTGGTCCGCCAGTACTTCAAGTTCTCGCCGCCGGCATCGCAGATCTACGCGGCCGACCCGATCATCGAGTTTCTCCAGAAGATCCCGAGCCCTGGGCGGACCATCGTCGCGCCGCTCGCCGGCCCCGTTCCCGGCGATCCGGTGCTGGAAGGGGACGCCCTGATGATCCACCGGATTCGCACGGTCACCAGCCATCAGGCGAACGAGCCGCAGCGCTGGGTCGACCTCGCCGGAGCGAAGTCGCCGGCTTTTCCGTCGAACGTTCTCACCAGCACCCAGTTCCGGCGCCTCTCCAACGCGAAGTATCTGCTGGTCAATACCGAGCTCCCAACGGAGATCGCGGAGTTCGGCGGGATGCGCGTCGAGCGGCGGGTAGGCCCGGTGAGGGACGCCGTCGGGACGCAGGTCTGGCTGTACGAGATCCAGGAGCGGAATCCCGCCGCGTGGGTGGTAGCGGTGGTGGCCGAAGCA
>DATAIN010000622.1:0-1773 GCA_036262635.1 Gemmatimonadaceae bacterium
AGCACGCCTCCGTTCGTCCCGGCCGTTCTCGACGCGGCCCGCAAGGTCGTGGTCGCGATCGACGGCCCGGCCGCGTCGGGCAAGTCCTCCACCGCGCAGTGGGTCGCCGCAAAGCTGGGGTTCAGGCACGTGGACTCGGGCGCGCTCTACCGCGCGGTGACCGCGGCGCGGTTGCGGGCGGGAGGAGCTCCCGACGAGTGGTCGGAGCCGTCGGTGCTCGCGGTGGCGCGACAGGTCTCGCTCCGGCCCACCGAGCGCGGCTTCGTCCCCCTCATCCGCGGGGAGACAGCGGAGGGCGAGATCCGGGGCGGGGAGGTGACGCGAGAGGTGTCGCGTGTGGCCCGGATGCCCGGGGTCCGCGACTGGGTGAACGACGAGGTTCGCCGGGTCGCCACGGGTCACGACGTGGTGGTGGACGGACGCGACATCGGGACGGTGGTCTTCCCGGAGGCGCAGCTCAAGATCTTCCTCGTCGCCGATCCGTGGGAGCGGGCGAAGCGACGCCTCGTGCAGCGGCTTTCCCGCCGGCCGACCGACGCCGAGGTCGCGGAGGAGACGGAGCGGCTGGTACAGCGCGACGCCCGCGACGCGACGCAGACGGTCCAGGCGCGCGATGCCGTGCTCATCGACACGACCTACCTGACCCAGGCCGACCAGGTGGAGCGAATAGTCGCGCTCGCGAAGGGGATCGTCGGGAGGCGCGGCGGGCCCTAAGCTGCGGCGAGATTGGAACTTGTCTCCCCGGGGCTGACTGACTACTTTCAATGGTTCTAGCCGCCCGCGACCGCGTGCGGCAACCACTCATTTCTGCCTCGGCGCGGCGAGGTCACCTCCGCGCATCAGGAGATCCCTGCTGGGTATGCCCGAACTCGAGACGACCACTTCAACCGGCGGCACGATGACGCAGGCCAAGCGCGACCTGCAGCGCGAGAAGCGCGACGCGTAGCGCGCGCAGCTCCGCCCGCTCATCAACCGCCGCCCCGAGCTGTACGACGAAGACGATTACTCGTCCGACGAATACGATCGGATGATGGAGCTGTACAACGGCACGCTCGCGTCCATCGATGAGGGCGAGATTGTTAAATCGCGCGTCCTCGAGATCCGCGACAACATGGTCGTGCTGGACATCGGCTTCAAGTCCGAGGGGACGATCCCCCTCGAGGAGTTCAAGGACCATCCCGATCTCAAGATCGGTGACGAGGTCGAAGTCCTCCTCGAGCACCTCGAGGACCAGGAAGGCTCGGTCGTCCTCTCGAAGAAGAAGGCGGACTTCATGCGCGTGTGGGAGCGCATCCGCGTCGCCTACGAGAGCGATCAGCCCGTCGAGGGCACGCTCGTCAAGAAGATCAAGGGCGGCGTCGTGGTCGACCTCATGGGCGTCGACGCGTTCCTCCCCGGCTCGCAGATCGCGCTGCGGCGCGTGCCGAACATCGACGAGCTGCTCGGGCAGAAGTACGAGTTCAAGATCATCAAGCTGAACAAGCGCCGCCGCAACATCGTCGTCTCCCGCCGAGTGATCCTCGAGCAGGAGCGCGCCGGCAAGCGCGAGAAGCTGATGAAGGAGCTCGAGAAGGATCAGGTCCGGAAGGGCGTGGTGAAGAACATCACCGACTTCGGTGCGTTCATCGACCTCGGCGGCGTCGACGGCCTGCTCCACATCACGGACATGTCGTGGGGCCGCATCTCGCACCCGTCGGAGATGGTGCAGATCGGTCAGGAGCTCGAGGTGAAGGTCCTGGACATCGACTGGGAGCGCGAGCGCATCTCGCTCGG
>DATAIN010000623.1:0-1612 GCA_036262635.1 Gemmatimonadaceae bacterium
AGATGGATTCGACGATGAAGATGGATTCGACGAAGAAGGATTCGACGAAGACCACCACGACGACCACCACCACGACGAAGAAGCCGTAACCTTCGCTGGCAGCGGTAAACGACAGAGGGCGCGACGATCACCGTCGCGCCCTCTGTCGTTAGGCAGTCGTGTCACGCGATCTTCGTCCCGTTCTCGACCTTCGCGTCCACCGCGAGCAGGATCACCTCTCCCACGGCCGGGCACGCGCCCAGCACCAGCACCTCGCTCATGAATCCGGCGATCCTCCGCGTGCCGAGGTTCACCGCGGCGACGACCTGGCGCCCGATCAGCTGCTCGGGTGAGTAGTGGCGCGTGAGCTGCGCGCTCGAGCGCTTCACTCCGAGCTCGGCGCCGAAGTCGATCTCGAGCTTGATCGCCGGCTTGCGCGCCTCGGGGAAGGGGAGCGCGGTGAGCACGGTCCCGACGCGCATGTCGAGGATCGCGAACGCTTCGAGCGGTGTCGTCACGGGCGGATTCGTCGGTGTCGGTGACCCGGGCTGCTGACGCTCGCCCCCGGTCGTGCCTATTCTTCGGGATGGGACAATACAAGCACCACGTCTTCGTCTGCACGAGTGGGAAGACCTGCTCCTGGCAGGGCGGCCCCGAGGTGCACGCGGCGATGAAGCGCGCCGCGCACGAGCATGGGCTCCGCGGCACGGTGCGCATCAACCAGTCGGGGTGCATGAATCAGTGCGGCCACGGTCCGATGGTCGTCGTGTATCCGCAGGACGTCTGGTACGCGAAGGTCGACGAGGAAGGCGGGACGCGCATCGTGCGGGAGCATCTCGTGGAGGGAAACGTCGTGCAACGCTATCGCTACGTCGCGCCGCCCGGGGACAACAAGATTGACTGACGTCATGGCCGCGCCGCACGCCGCGCGCTCCGCGCCACGTGTGCGTGGGGCGGCGACGCTCTATCGCATCCACGACGTGGGCTACGGCATCGCCCTCGACCGCGTCGCCGCGCTCCTCGCCGAGCGCATGCCCGCGCGCGCACGGCCCGAGCGGCGGGAAGGCCAGGCGATTCACATCCCCAACCCTCCCATCACCGTCCCTCTCGCCACCGAACGTCTGGTGGTCGACGATCGCGAGCACTCCGCGGAGCTGTCGGCGCGGCTCTTCGACTTCGGCGTCGTCTCGCTGCGCATGCGCGTGAGCACCCCGGGGGAGCTCGCCTGGCCGGAGTTCGTGGAGTTCGGAACGCGGATGGACACCCGCGCCGAGACCACGCAGCTCTTCGACGCGGCGCTGGAGCGGCTGCTGGCGCAGATCGCGCCGGCGGTGGACCGGCTGCGTGTCGCCGACGTCACCGAGGATTACACCGTCTACCGCGTCTCGTCGCTGCGCGACGCGAACGATCGCGCGCTCGGCCCCGGCACGCTCGACGACGCCGACGTCGTCCCGCTGCTGCTCAAGGAGTGGCGCACGCTCTCCGCCGACGCGCGGCGCGAGCTCCTGCCGCACCGCTTCTCGTACTACGCGGACGATCTCGCGATCCTCACCTGGGACAACGCGCTCGTCGTCGATCCGGCTCCCGAGGAGGAGACGGACGTCGACTACATCCTCGAGTTCGCGAACGCGCA
>DATAIN010000624.1:0-3431 GCA_036262635.1 Gemmatimonadaceae bacterium
ACGACTTCCTCAAGGAAGACGCGGTGCGGCAGCTCGTCGCGGCGGTGGTCGATCCGGCGACGCGCGACTTCAACTTCGAGGTGCGGCGCGGCAACGAGATCGACGCCGGGACGCTCGCCTCCCTGCTCGACACCCCGCCGATGATGGCCGAGCGCCGGATGGTCATCGTTCGTGACGTCGGGGCCCTGAAGAAGGACGCGCGCGCGGCGCTCGACCGCTACCTCGGCCGCCCGTCGGCGGACACGGTGCTCGTTCTGCTCACCATCGGCGACGGCAAGGCGGACAAGAAGCTCGAGAGCGCGGCCGGGCTCTCCGTCTGCTTCGATCCGCTCACCGACGACCGCGTGCCGAAGTGGATCGATCACCAGGCGAAGGAGCTCGGCGCGACGATCAACGAGCGCGCCGTCGCGATGCTGCACGAGGCGGTGGGGAACGACCTGCCGGCGCTCTGCGCGGAGCTCGACAAGCTGGTGAGCTACGCGGGCGGTGGGGAGATCGGCGAGGAGGCGGTGTCGGCGATCGTCGGGGTGCGCCGCGGCGAGACGTTAGGCGATCTGCTCGACGCGGTGCTCGAGCGCGACGCGGCGCGCGCGCTCATGTTGCTCCCGCATGTGCTCGAGCAGCCGAAGACGAACGCGGTGACGATCACGATGGCGCTGGGGACCCAGACGCTCGCCGTGGCCTGGGCGCGTGCGCTGCGCGACCGCGGCACGCCGATGGGGCAGATGTACAACGAGCTGTTCAACCTCCTCAAGGAGAGCGGCGGGGCGTTCACGGGGCGCTCGTGGGGGGACGCGGTGAAGTCGTGGACGCGCGGGGTCGAGCGCTGGACGACCCCGCAGCTCGACCGCGCGCTCGCGCTGCTCCTCGCCACCGACTACGCGCTGAAGGAGTCGCGTGTCTCGTCGGAGGAGCAGGTGCTGACGACGCTCGTCCTCTCGCTCTGCGGGCTGGCCGAGCAGGCACGCGGCGCGCGTGGAGCGGCGGCGTGATGCGGCGCTCGGCATTCAACGCTCGGCGCTCGGCATTCTGCGCGCTGATGGCGTTAGGCCTGACGATGGCCCGGCCTGCCGCGGCCCAGGATCGTTCGGCGGCCGATTCGGCGGCCTATGGGCGGGCGCAGGCGCTGGTGTCGAGCGGGGAGGGGGCCGCGGGGCGCGCGCTCGTCGATTCGATCCTCGCGCGGACGCCGAGCGGGTCGCTGCGCTACGCGGAGGGCCTCTACTGGCGAGCCGCGCTCGCGACGAACGCGCTCGACGCGGAACGCGACTACCGGCGCGTCGCGGTGGAGTATCCGCTGTCACCGCGCGTCCCCGCGGCGCTGACGCGCCTGGCCCAGCTCGAGATGGCTCGCGGCGACCGCGCGCTGGCGCGGCGGCATCTCGAGCGGCTGCTCGGCGAGTATCCGCCGCCCGATCAACGCGCGGGCGCCTGGTACTGGCTCGGGCGCATCGCCTTCGAATCAGGTGATGCCCCGCGCGGCTGCGCAGCCATCGACAGCGCCCGGGCGAGCGCGCCCGCGGAGCACGTCGAGCTGGTGAACCAGATCGCGAGCGAGGGTCGGCGCTGCGCGTCGCTCCCGGCCGCCGCTGCGGTCGCCTACACCAACGCCGCCGACGCGCCCGCGCCCCCGAGCTCCGCGGTCACGAAGACGCCGATCCGCCCGAAGCAGATGTACACGGTGCAGGTGGGCGCATATCCCTCGCGCGCCGCGGCGAACGAGGTGCGCGCGCGGCTCGCCGCGAACGGGTATGCGGCGCGCGTCGTCCCGCGCGGGAAGCTCTTCGGGGTCCGCGTCGGGCGCTACGCCGCGCGCGCCGACGCCGAGCGGACGGTGGCGCGGCTGCGGGGGGCGAAATACGCGCCGATGGTGGTCGCCGCCGAGGATTCGCGATGACTGCCGGACTGCCCGTCAGCCCCCTGCTCCACGCTCTGCTCTTCGAGACGACGGGGAGCATCGTCGCCGGTGCGGTCATCCTGTGGGCGGTGGCCGCGGCGTTCGCGATGATCGGGCTGCGGATACGACGGACACAAGGCGCACCGATGATGTTCCTGGCGACCATCGGCGGCTGGATGCTCGTGATGATCCTCCTCGCGAGCGTCGGTGAGAGGGACCTCGGCGCGATGGCGGCGGCGGGGGGGATCGGAGGGCTGGCGCAGGCGGCGGTGATCGCGATTCGCACGCGCGATGGCCGCGGCGCGCGGACGGGGACGGAAGCGGCAATCGGCGGGGCGGCGTTCGTGGTCGTCTTCGTCGCGGCGGTCGCCGGGGCGGTGAAGATCGGGGCGCTGCAATGAGGGCGCCGCGATGAGGGATGAGCGATGAGCAAGGTCGAGACGCCGCTCATGCAGCAGTACCGGGAGATCAAGGGTCGCCATCAGGACGCGATCCTGTTTTTCCGGATGGGCGACTTCTACGAGATGTTCTACGAGGATGCGGAGCTCGCGTCGCGGCTGCTCGGGCTCACCCTCACCTCGCGGAACAACGGCGGCGCATCGGAGGTCCCGCTCGCCGGCGTACCGGTGAAGGCGGTGAGCGAGTACCTGCGGCGGCTCGTGCAGCAGGGACACCGCGTCGCGATCTGCGAGCAGGTGGAGGATCCCGCGCTCGCGAAGGGGATCGTGCGCCGCGAGGTGGTGGAGACGATCACGCCGGGCGCAGCGTTCGCGGACGATCTGCTCGACGGCACGCGGAACAACTATCTCTGCGCGGTACGCGTCGCCGGCGCGGGAGGACGCGCGATCGCCGGCGTCGCCGCGGCGGACGTGTCGACCGGGGAGCTGCGGCTCTTCGTGGTACCGGCGGGGGAGCTGGAGCCGGTGCTGGCGCGGCTCGCGCCGCGCGAGCTCCTCGTGACGCGTGGAGGCGAGGGGGCGAGCCCGCTGCCTAACGTCGAAGGCGCCCTGCTCACCGAGCGCGAGGGCTGGGAGTTCGACCCGGCGATGGCGCGCGACGAGCTGACGCGGCACTTCGCCATCCACTCGCTCGGCGGGCTCGGGATCGGCGCCGAGGATGACCCGGCGGTCGGCGCGGCGGGGGCGCTGCTGCGCTATCTGCGCGAGCTCCAGCCGGCGGGGGTCCCGCACCTCGCGCGGCCGACGATCGAGCGCGGCGCCGGGGTGATGGCGCTCGACGAGATGACGCGGCGCAACCTCGAGCTGGTCGAGTCGCTCCGCGGCGGCACCGCGGGAACGCTGCTCGACGTCGTGGACCGCACGCTCACGCCGATGGGGGCGCGGCTGATCCGCCAGTGGCTGCTCGCGCCGCTCACCGATCGCACGGCGATCGAGGCGCGGCTCGATGCGGTCGCCACCCTCGCCGCGGACCCGATCGCGCGGGCGCGGCTGCGCGACGCGCTCGACGGAGTGCGCGACGTGGAGCGGCTGGCATCGAAGGCGGCGGCGGGACGCGCGACGCCGCGCGAGCTCGG
>DATAIN010000625.1:0-6608 GCA_036262635.1 Gemmatimonadaceae bacterium
GCCGAGCTGCCGCGGATGTACGACCGCGTCGAGGCGGCCCGCACGGGTGTGCGCGCGCTCCTCAATCGCCGCATGCGGAACGTCCTCGGCAAGCTGCAGCAGACCGTCGCCGACTCCACCGAGATCGTCGAGCGGGTGGAGAACTCGCTCAAGGTCACCGACGACGTCTACCTCGCGCGGATCTACGCCGCCGCGCTCGAGATCTTCCGCGGCCGCGTCTGGCGCGCCGGCATCGACCGCAAGCTGTCGATCATCCGCGAGACCTACGCGATGCTGAACGACGAAGCCCAGGCCGCGCGATCGGAAGCGCTCGAGCTGGCGATCGTCGTGCTGATCGTCGGCGAGATCGTGCTCGCGCTGGTGCGGGGATAGGGCCGGCGCTGGAGGATGTGGGCTGGAGGCTCTGGGCGCCGCCGACGCGACGCTGCAGTTGCGCCGTCGCTGCCTGCCTATCGCTTCCTGCCTCCCCCGCGCCGGTGCACGACCGGCGTCGCGAACTGCAGCCGTTTCCGCATGATCCGGATCGCCTCGCGGCTGTCGTCGACCAGCGTCACGTGCCGGCCGAGCTTCGCGCCGGCTTCGCCGAGGGTGCCGCTGCCGGCGAAGAAATCGAGCAGGCGGTCGCCCGGGCTCGAGTGCACGGCGACGATCCGCTCGATCACGCCGAGCGGCTTCTGCGTCGGGTAGCCCGTCTTCTCCTTGCCGTTAGGCGAGACGATGGTGTGCCACCAGGTGTCGGTGGGCGTCTTGCCGCGTGCCGCCTTCGCCGCGCCGACGAGCCGCGGCGCCATGTAGGGTATCCGGTCCGCCGCCTCGAGATGGAAGGTGTAGCACGCCGGATCCTTCGCGTACCAGAGGATGTTGTCGTGCTTCGGTGACCAGCGCGTCCGCGCCCGCGCGCCGTAATCGTAGGCCCAGATGATCTCGTTCATGAACGAGGCGCGCCCGAAGATCGAGTCGAGGACGACCTTGGCGTAGTGCACCTCGCGAAAGTCGAGATGCAGGAAGAAGCTCCCCGTGGGCGCGAGCAGGCGGTGCGCCTCCTCGAGCCGCGGCTCGAGAAAGCTCAGGTAGTCGTCGCCGAAACGGTCCGCGAACCATCGCGTCGTCAGCCGCGTTGTCCGGTAGCGCTTCTCCGACCAGCCGAGCCGATCCCCCGCGTCGTCGCGCGTCGTGCGAAGCTGCGTGCGCTTCTGCCGGCGGCCGGTGTTGAAGGGCGGATCGATGTAGATCAGATCGAAGCTGCCGCCGGCGAAGCGACGGATCACTTCGAGGTTGTCGCCGAAATGGATGTCGATCACGCGCTCGTTTCGTTCACGTCGCAGCTCACCGTTAGCTTACGCCCCGATGCAGACCCCACCGTCACCACTCGGCATGCGCGGGCTGATGGAGCCCTACTCGCGCCATGTCATCGTCTGCACGGGAGGATATTGCGCTCCCGGACACGGCGGGCGCGAGCTGTACGCGCTGCTCGCGAAGCTTCTCCAGCGTGAAGGGCTGCTCTTCGGCGCCGGACGCGTGAAGCGGGGCGAGACCCCCTGCCTCGGCGTCTGCACGGGAGGACCGATCGTGGTGGTCTATCCCGAGGGGATCTGGTACGCCGGCGTCACCCCCGCCCTGCTCGAACGGATCGTGGTGGAGCACCTGAGGCAGGGGCGAGTCGTGGCGGAAGCGGTCTTCCACCGACTGACCGGCTGACCCCCCCACCTCCGCGCTGGCGACCTGGAGCACTACGGCCCCGTGACCCGGCCCCTGGAGCCGGGCTGGACTGGAAGCACGAAAAGCATGTGTTTCTCGGCATGGCAAGTTGCGGCAGGGTGCCGCAGCTTGCCGCCTTTTTTGTATCCATCTCCTTGTTTGACAACGATTTACTATTGTCCAGTCCGTTGGTATGGCCTTTGCCTTTGAGGGGGTTGCATTACGAAGCCGTAATCGTCTTTGACACGACACCAGACGGGCTGAGCGTTTTTGAGTACGAGAGCGGTCCCGACCAGACCGACGCCGCCGACCCGCCCCCCAATTGTTAGAGGTTTCCAATGTACGCCCCCCGCGTTCTCCGCTTCACCCTGTTGTGCGCCGTGATCCTGACGGCGGCCTGCACCGACAGCGCCTCGATCATGGCGCCGGCGCAGCCGATGGACGTCGCGGCGACTGACGGCGAGGCGGCGCTCGCGGTCTCCACCTGGCCGCATTCCCTGATCGCCGAGTTCGAGACGGTGCTCACGGCCTCGGTGCCGGTGAAGGGCGGCGGCATCGCCAGCGTGGAGTGGCAGTTTGCCGATGGAACGGTCGCCCGCGGAACGAAGGTACGTCACACCTTTGCCAGCCAGGGCACGACGACGGTGCTCGTGACTGCGACGATGCAGAACGGCAGCGTCGTCCAGAAGCGCGTGTCGTACTCCGTGACTCCGGGCATCCAGGCGCTGGGGACGGTGCTCACCGGAGTCGTGCCGGGCGGGCTGCACACCTGCGCGATCGACGTCACCTCGTCGCTCTACTGCTGGGGTTACAACGGCAACGGTACGATCGGCGACGGGACGAAGCAGCATCGCTACAGCCCCGTACGCGTCGGTGCCGGCCTCGCCTTCGAACAGGTCGCGACGGGCGTCGGGCATTCCTGCGGAATCACCGGCACCGGCGCCGTCTACTGCTGGGGCAAGAACGAGAGCGGACAGCTCGGCGATGGCACGACCATCGACCGCGCCGTGCCCACCCAGGTGCTCGGAGGCCTCGCCTTCGGCTCGATCGACGTCGGCAACAGTCACAGCTGCGCGCTCACGCTCACCGGCGCGGCGTACTGCTGGGGCTCCGACTCGCTCGGCCAGCTTGGCGACGGCGCGCCGGCCGCGCAGCAGCTGCAGCCGGTCGCCGTCCTGGGCGGCCTGACCTTCTCGGTCATCCGGGCCGGCTACACGCACAGCTGCGCGCTGCAGCAGACGACGGGGCTTGCCTACTGCTGGGGCTCGAACAGCACGGGGCAGATCGGCAATGGCACCGGCGGCAACGCCGCGACGGATCGCGTCACCTCGCCGGTCGCGGTCTCCGGCGGAAACGCCTACGCGCAGATCGACGTCGGCTCTTCGCACACCTGCGGGCTGCTCACGAGCACCAACGCGCAGAACAAGATGTGGTGCTGGGGATGGAACGGTAACGGCCAGCTCGGCACGACGACGACCGAGCTCTGTCGCGGCACCGTCGCTTGCGCGCGGACGCCGCAGAAGCTGCCCTCGAGCATCAAGCTCGTGGCCATCACGGCGGGGAGCCGGCACTCGTGCGGCATCACCGCCGCGGGCGATGCCTATTGCTGGGGTGGGAACGCGAGCGGCGAGCTCGGTGACGGAACCACCACCGACCGCTCCGCGCCGGCCATCATCAGCGGCGTGCAGTTCAAGAGCATCCGCGCGGGCCGCTACTTCACCTGCGGTGTGCTCCTCGACAACACGGCGCGCTGCTGGGGCTACAACTACTTCGGCATGCTCGGCCTCGGCGACAATGTGAGTCGTCTGACGGCGACCGCCGTCCCGGGACTGTCGTTCTGATCCGCGATTGATTCAGGGCAGAACGAACGAGTGGGGCGTGGCGATCGCCACGCCCCACTCGTTTGCGTACACGGGATCAGGCCGCCGCGAGCGCGCGCAGCGCCGCGACGCGCTTCTCGGTGGGCGGGTGTGTCGAGAAGAGATTGAGCACCCCACCGCCCATCGCGGAGAGCGGGTTCACCTGCGCGAGGGGCGCCACCGCGGGGGCGACGTTCATCGGGATGCGATGCGCCGCGGCGTCGAGCTTCTGGAGCGCGCTGGCGAGAGCGAGCGGACGTCCCGAGATCTGGGCGCCGACCGCGTCGGCCTTGAACTCACGCTGGCGGCTAATCGCGAACTGGATCAGCATCGCGGCGATCGGCGCGACGATGATCGCCGCCAGCTCGCCGAGACCACCGCGGTCGCGCTCGTCGCGCCCGCCGAAGACGCCCGCGAACATCACCATGCGGCCGATCCCGCCGATCGCGCCGGCCATCGTGGCCGCGATGGTGCTGAGCAGCATGTCGCGATTCTTGATGTGCGCCAGCTCGTGCGCGAGAACGCCCTCGAGCTCCTCGTCGTTCACCATCTTCATGATCCCCTCGGTCACGCAGACCACCGCGTGCTCCGGATTCCGTCCCGTCGCGAACGCGTTAGGCTGGGCGTGGGGCGCGATCGCCACCGTCGGCATCGGGAGCCCGGCGCGCTGGCGCAGCCGGTCCACCATCGCGTAGAGGCCGGGCGCCTCCTGCGCCGTGACGACCCGCGCGCCGTACATCCGCAGCACGAGCGACGACGACGCGAAGTACATGAAGAAGTTCATCGCTCCCGCGAAGAGGAGCATCATCATCAGACCACTGTTGCCGCCGATCGCCCCGCCGAGCGCGACGAGCAGCCCGGTGAGCCCGGCCAGCAGCACGAAGACCTTCACGTTGTTCATCGGTGTTTCCCTCCTCCTGGTGCCTGTGATACACCGAACGCACGAAAGGCGAGCCCCTCGCGCGCCGGCACGTGAACATGCCCGACGTCGCGAAGGTCTCGCCTTGGCCTGAATGCATCTTCAGCGACCCCGACCGGACCGTGCGCGCCCGATCCCGAGCGCGCAGTCTTGACGACCCGGCCGCGCGGATTGGTTCCGCGTGGCTACTCCCCTTCCGGGAAGAAATCTAAGCGCATCGACCGCGAAAGAGCAGGGGTCGGCCGCCCACACCCCACACGCCCGGGGGCTCACTTCCTGCGCGCCCGTCCCCCGTGCCCCGACTCTCGCCCGATTCCGCCGCGCGAGCTTGCAGGAAGCCCTTCCACGCGCCCACCGCCGTTCGTCGCCTGCGCGCGGCCGTCGGCAGCTTCGCCGACGCCGCGATGTTCGCGCTGCGCGACGAGCATGGTCACCGCTCGCTCTTCGAGCAGCTCGTCGCCTGCATCCTCTCCATCCGGACCTACGACGAGGTCAGCCTCCCCGCCGCGCTCGAGCTGTTCGCCAGCGCGAAGACCCCGAAGGCCATCGCCGCCCTGACGGTTCGCCAGATCGACACGCTCATTCACGACGTCAGCTTCCACGAGGGAAAGGCTCGCCAGATTCGCGAGATCGCGCGCCGGACCGTCGAGGAGCACGGTGGCGAGCTGCCCTGCGACTACGATGTCCTCACCAGCTTCAACGGCGTCGGCCCGAAGTGCGCGAACCTCGCCCTCGGTGTCGCGTGCGGCCAGGCACGGGTCAGCGTCGACATCCACGTCCACCGGGTCACCAACCGCTGGGGGATCGTCCACGAACGCACCCCGGAGCGCACCGGCCTCGCGCTCGAGCAGGTCCTGCCGAAGCGCTACTGGGTCGAGATCAACCGCCTGCTCGTTCCCTTCGGCAAGCACGTCTGCACCGGCCGGCTGCCCAGATGCTCGACCTGCCCGGTGCTCGAGATGTGCCAACAGATCGGCGTGACTGAACATCGATGACGGCGACGGGGGAGGGCGCTGCCGCGGCAGATTCGGGGACGTGGGAAGCCATTGCTCGCTGCGCTCGCTCGGCGACGGGGGACGGGGGACGGGGGATTCCTGCTCCTTTGTCCCATTTCCTTTCTCCAAAGTCGGAGCCTCCCCGCGTCTTCCACGTCCCACGTCGCCGTGTCGACCACGGACCAGCCGCGAGGAGCAATCCCCCGTCCCCCGTCCCAAGTTGTCGAGGGACGCGGGAGCGAGGACGCGGGACTGCCGAAGGCAGGACCGCGGACACGCGACCGCGGACCGATGACTTCCCACGTCCCACGTGAGCCGCGAAGCGCTCTCCCACGTCGCAGCTCACACGGCTACGTTGAAGGGCGAGTATGCCTCCCCGTCCCCGCCGTGAGCTCTTCGATTTCGCCAGGAAGTTCGTCGCCGATCATCTCGACGACGATCCGCTCGGGCTGAACGAGGAGTTCGCGCCGCCGCGCCTCACCGTCAAGGCAATCACGAGCATCCCCATCATGTCCCGCTCCCGCGAGAGAATCCTCAACAACCTCGACGAGATGTACCGTGAGGCGTTCGAGCGCGCGAAGGCCACTGGCGACTCGAGCCAGATGGCCGCGCTCGACTTCGCCTATCGGCGCGAGCAGCTCTACTTCGAGATCCTGCTCGACGTGCGGGACGCGATCGAGCGGAAGTAGCGGGCCGCTCACCGGTCCGGGGTGAGTCCGACTCCCGGGCCGGGCCCGCCGACGTCGGCCTCCTTCGCCGGCCAGACCAGCGAGGCGACGATCGAGAGCGCGAGCGTCAGGACGATCACGATCAGCGACGCGACGATCGGCACCGTGAACCACTTCTCGCCGAGCATCTTCACGCCGATGAAGGTGAGGATGAGCGCGAGCCCGTACTTCAGGAAGTGGAAGCGCTGCACGACGTCGGCGAGGAGGAAGTACATCGAGCGCAGGCCGAGGATCGCGAAGATGTTCGACGTGTAGACGAGGAACGGGTCGCGCGTCACCGCGAAGATCGCGGGGATCGAATCGATCGCGAAGATCAGGTCGGTGAACTCGACGAGCAGCAGGGCAGGGAACAGGGGGGTGATCATCCACGCGCCCGGCGAGAGCCGCTCGGCCCGGTTGACGGCCGGGT
>DATAIN010000626.1:0-1612 GCA_036262635.1 Gemmatimonadaceae bacterium
CGCCGGCTCCTCGCTCGCGGCCAGCTGGTAGAGCGTCTGCATCGCGGTCTCGAAGCCGGGCGCCTCGTTGCCGTGCACGCTCTCGTGGATCATCACCACCGCCGGCGTCCGCGCGACGAGCGCGTCGAGCTCGCCCTGCGACACCCCGCGCGGATCGGCGATGCGGTCGAGGTCGCGGCGGATCTGGTCGAGGCGCGCGATGTTCTCAGGCGCCGAGACGATGTAGAAGCGCATCGGCCGCCGCTCGTAACTCGAGCCCAGCACCTCGACGACGACACGGTCCTTCGCCGCGTCGGCGACCGCGAGCAGCACCTTCTCCTGCATCGCGAACTGGGTGTTCATCTCGCCGACGTTGTAGCCGAGGATCGTCTCGGGACGCGGAATGCCGGCGCGGTAGGGTCCGCGGTCGTAGAAGGAGAAGCTGCGGTCGTCGCGGATCGAGTCGGCGGTTGCCGGCCCCTGGGCGGTCGCGCGGGTGGACGAAAGGACGAGAACGAGCGCGAGGGCCGCGCGCGCGGAGAGCGGTCGGATCATGAGGCGGGGTGAAGTGGAGAGGGCGCAGGGGAAGGTGCGGCCCGGTCGCGCCGGGCGGCAAGGGCCGTTGACGCCCCGCGTGCGCCGTTGGACATTGGCCGCCAACTCGACCTCCCCGGAGACATGCCGATCACGATTCCGCGCCGAAACTTCCTCCACCTTGCCACCCTCGCCGCCTTCGGCATCGCCGCCGGCTGCGGCGGGACGCCCGCCGGCACCGTCCCCGCGCCGGCGAGCGCTCGCGGCTCCCTCGTGATCGTCGGTGGCGGGCCGCGGCCGCCCGAGCTCCGTGAGCGGTTCGTCCAGCTGGCCGGCGGTCCGGGGAAGGCGAGCATCGTCGTCTTCGCCATGGCCAGCTCGGAAGGACGGGAGAGCGGAGAAGAGGAGGCGAAGACGCTCCGCGACATGGGCGTCGACGCGGTCAGCCTCTACATCACGCGCGAGGAGGCGGGCACCGACTCGGTGGTCAACAGGGTCGCGCGCGCAACCGGTGTCTGGTTCGGCGGTGGCGACCAGTCGCGGCTGACGGCGACGCTCAAGGGGACGCGGACGGAGGCGATGATGCACGAGCGCTACCGCGCCGGTGCCGTCTTCGGCGGGACGTCGGCCGGGGCGGCGGTGATGTCGCGCATCATGCTCACCGGCGACGAGCGCCGCCGCGGCGGCGACCGCTACCCGTCCGACTCGAGCGAGGCGAACCTCACGATCGAGCGTGGCAACGTCGTGACGAGTGAAGGCTTCGCCTTCCTCGAGGGCGCGATCGTCGACCAGCACTTCGTGCGCCGCAAGCGCCACAACCGGCTGCTCACGCTCGTCCTCGAGAATCCGTCGCTGGTCGGCGTCGGCGTCGACGAATCGACGGCGCTCGTCGTGACGCCCGACGGCAAGTGGAGCGTGCTCGGGAAGAGCGTCGCGATCGTGTACGACGCGCGCTCTGCCCGCGTGACCGGCGTCGGGGTGCCGACGTTAGGCGCGACGGGGCTGAAGGTGCACGTGCTGCCCGCGGGGGCTTCGTTTGATCCGCGGTCGGGGGAGGCGCAGCTTCCCTGGCGACGGCAACGAGCAGAAACGCTACGAC
>DATAIN010000627.1:0-4096 GCA_036262635.1 Gemmatimonadaceae bacterium
GATGAGCGGCCACCCATCGCGGCCGGTGTCGCGCTCATCGCCGTGATTCCAGCGGTCTTCGTGCTGTCGCGTCTTACTACGCCCGTATTTCTCGACCGCTATCTCATTCCCGCGGCGCTTGGCTGGGTCGCGCTCGTCAGCGGCGTGGCGCAGGGGTCCGTGCGACGCGCCGACGGCGGGCGAGGACGGTGGCTAACGGGTGTTCTCTACGCCGCGACCTTCGCCGTCATCGCGTGCTTCCCACCCCTTCAGGCCATGGCGGGCGTGCGCAGCCCGGCACCGGACATCGTCGTGAGCGGTGAGCTGGCCGAGCTCCCCATCGTCATCGAGGATGCCCACGAGTTCTGGCCGCTGGAGTACTACGCGACCCGCGCGCGCGGCCGCTTCCATTACCTGATCGACTGGGAGTCGGCTCGCGACGAACGCGCTGCTCGCGGGGCGGAACAGCAGGCGATCCTGATGGACCTCTATCGCCGCGAGGGCTACCTCGAGGGCGCGGTCACCGACGCGGCCGGGTTCCTCTGCGCGAACCGCCGCTTCCTCGTCGTCGACCGACCCGAGTTCCCCCTCTTCGAGCGGCGCATCGCGCCCCAGCAGGGCTATCGCGTTCGCGGCGTCGGCACGTATCGCGACGCGACCATCCGCCTCGTCGAGCGGCAGGGTCCGACCTGCTGAGGGCGGCGTGCCCTAACGCGTCCCGGCCGGGATTCGCTCCTGGCGATCGACGACGGCCGGGGACGGGAACGCCGCGAGCCGTTCCGTCTCGACGCGCGACAGGCGCCCCCGCTCATCGTAGATCTCGTCGATGAAGAATGGGGGCCGCCGCCGCGCCTCGTCGAGCGTCCGCCAGAGATACTCGCCGAGCACCCCGAGCATGACCATCTGAAGACCGGCCGTGAAGGCGATGAGCACCGCGAGCGACGACCAGCCCTGCACTGGAGTGCCGTGGGCGAGCCGGTGCCACATGACCCATCCCGCGTATGCGAAAGCGCTCATCGCGACGATGAGCCCCGTGAGCGAGAGGAGGCGAATCGGCGCGTACGAGAACGCGACGAACGAGTCGATGAAGAGCTTGACCTTCTTCGACATCGTCCAGCGCGACTTCCCCTTGGTCCGGCGGCGACGCACGTAGGGGATCGTCAGCTGCGCGTGGCCGATCCAGAAGGCGAGCGTCATGACGTTGGTGTTCTTCTCGCCGATCTGGTTGATCTCGTTCACGACCTGGCGGTCGATGACGAAGAAGTCGAATCCGCCGCGCGGGTAGTGGCGAATCGCCATCCGGCGGAGCAGCGCGTAGAACGTGTTCGAGAACGCTTTCTGGAGCAGCGGCTCCTCACGGTCGGCGCGCACCGCGAACACCGCCTTGATCCCGCGCTCCCAGTGACCGACCATCTCGACGAACAGCTCAGGCGGGTCCTGCAGGTCGGCGGAGATCAGCCCGACACAGTCGCCGGTGACGACACGGAACGCCGCCTGTACCGCGGCCATCGTCCCGAAGTTGCGCGTCAGCTTGACGACCTTGATCACGTCGGGATGCTTCTCACGCCACGCGAGCAATCCATCGAGCGTGCGATCGCCGGAGCCGTCGTCGACGAACACCAGCTCGAGGCGATACCCCGGCAGGCGCTCCCGCAGCGCCAGCAGCTGCGGAACCGTGTCCGAGAGGTTCAGCTCGTTGAAGTAGCAGGGAACGACGATCGAGAAGACACGCGGCGTCACGTCGCTGCTCCGACCCGGGAATAGAAGTTCGAAACGGCTTCGACGACGCGCTCGGCCTGGTCATCGGTCATGTGTGGGCCCATGGGAAGGCTCAGCACTTCGTCGTGAATCGCATTTGCGATCGGAAACGCATCGGGAGCGATTCCGAGCCCGGCGTAGGCCTGCTGGCGGTGCGGCGGCGTCGGATAGTGGATGAGCGCATCGACGCCCTCGTTGGCGAGGTGCCTGCGAAGCGCATCCCGGTCGGGCGCACGAACGACATACAGGTGCCAGGCAGTCTGAAGACCCGGCGGAATCTCTGGTAGCACGAGCGGAAGGTCGGCGAGCCCGCGCGTGTAGCATTCAGCGATGCGCGCGCGTCGGGCATTCCACTCGTCCAGCCGCTCGAGCTTGGCGCGCAGGATCGCGGCCTGGATCTCGTCGAGCCGACTATTGACGCCCTGGACCTCGTTCACGTACTTCGTGCGGGAGCCGTAGTTTCTCAGGACGCGGATCCGGTCGGCCACCGCATCGTCGTCGGTGGTCACCGCGCCGCCATCGCCGAACGCGCCGAGATTCTTCCCGGGGTAGAAGCTCCAGGCCGCGGCGGTGCCGAGTGCCCCCGCGGCGCGGCCGTGATACCGGGCCCCATGTGCCTGCGCGGCGTCCTCGAGCACGGCAAGGCCGTGCCGCTTCGCGATCTCCACCAGCGGATCCATGTCCGCCGGCAGGCCATAGAGGTGCACGGGGATGACGGCGCGCGTCCGCGTGGTGATCGCCGCTTCCAGGCGCGAGGGGTCGAGGTTGAACGTCGCCGGATCCGGCTCGACCGCGACCGGCATCGCACCCGTCATGCTGACGGCGAGCCATGTCGCGATGTAAGTGTTGGAGGGGACGATCACCTCGTGGCCACGGCCGATCCCGAAAGCGAGCAGCGAGAGGTGCAGCGCATCGAGACCGTTCGCGACGCCTATGCAGTGCTTCGTCCCGACGCAGGCCGCGAACTCGCGCTCGAAGGCTTTCAGCTCCTCACCGAGCAGAAACCATCCGCTGTCCGCGACGCGGAGCATCGCGGCGTCAATCTCCGCGCGCAGCTCGAGATACGGTGCCCGCAGGTCCAGGAAGGGAACGCGCTCGGTCATCCCCGATTCACCCGGCGCGTGAACTCGTCGTAGGCGAGGACGTACTCCGAACGATCGTAGAGCCCGGAGGACAGGGACAGCAGTACGGCGTCGCTGCTGAACTCCGAGAGCCGGTTGAAGTGCATGGGAGGGACGTAGAGACCCTTGCGCGGCGAGTCGAGCCGATACTCCCAGACCTTCTGCCCATTGTCGAGGGCGATATGACACGACCCCTTCAGGCAGACCAGGAACGAGTGATACCTGCTGTGCGCGTGTCCGCCTCGCGTCTTGCCGCCCGGAACGTCCATGATCACGTAGTACCGCTTCGGAATGAACGGGAGATGATCACCGTATTCGCCGAAGGTCAGGACGCCGCGATCGTCGGGAAAGATCGGCAATTCGACGAGGCGCGGATCGCGGGGAGAGGCCGGTTGGTCCCGGGTGACCATCGCGCGCGTCACCGGGGAGCGGCCACCCGGCACTCGCTCCAGATGCGCAGCGTCGGCACTCGGGCGCTCGAAGGGGACCTTTTCAGCTTGCACGGAACCTCGATGCGGCACGCGGCCTGTCCGCTACCGACACCGACGAGCAGCCGGCCGCTGGGGGGTTGGAGCCTGGGCGTCGGGGACCTCCGCCCTTCTTTCCGGAACGGCCAAACACGGGATCGACCGAGAAGGAGTCGGTCGCCCGCGCAGCCGTGCTGGGCAGTCGGGAAAGCAAGACAAGTGCCAGCTTCCGGACCACCTCGCCGAGGTTTCTGGGGGGCGATTTCGATCAGGCCCAGATGACTTCGACGAGACCGCCGTCGCCCGCGACGAAAACCGTGCTGTATGGCGTCTCGCTGAGACGGGATCCCGCGGGACGAGGGTGGACGCCGGGGAGCGCGGCTGCCGAGCGCACCGCGCGACCCGCGATCGTGGGGAGCTGATACTCGGGGAAGGTAAAGGCGCGAACGAAGCTGCAGACGCGCTGCGCCGGCAGATCGAAGTCGATCTCGCATTTCGAGAGGTCGAGGCTGGCTCTCGTGTAGGCCGATGCGTCCGCCTCGTCCTGGGCTCGCGCCGGCGGACGTTCCTTCAGCAGCACAGGGAACCACTCACGAAACAGCATGAGGGCCTCGTCCATGTACGTCTCGTAGAGCTGGCGAGCCGTCATGTAGGGCGGGATCGGGAACAGCCGCTGGCCCACGACAGGTCCCGTGTCGGCGCCGGCATCCATCTCGTGGAGCGTGACACCGCTCGATGCTTCCTCGTTCAGCAACGGCCAGACCGACGTCA
>DATAIN010000628.1:0-5117 GCA_036262635.1 Gemmatimonadaceae bacterium
AGCTCGATGAGGGTGACACCCTTCCCCGCGCGAGCCCTGTCCACCGCCCGCTTCGTGACATCGTACACCGCGAGCACGTCGTTGCCGTCCGCCTGCTCGCCGGGCACGCCGTAGCCGATCGCCTTGTCGACGAACTGCTTCGCGGCCGTCTGTTTCGCGGTCGGCGTGGAGTACGCGTATCCGTTGTTCTCGACGATCACGACCAGCGGGCAGCGCTGCACCGCCGCGAAGTTGATCCCCTCGTGGAACGCCCCGGTCGACGTCGCGCCGTCGCCGATGTAGACGAGCCCGACGCGATCCTCGCCGCGGAGCCTGAACGAGAGCGTCACTCCCGCCATCACGGGCACCATGTCGCCGAGGTGCGAGATCTGGCCGATGAAGCCGCGCTCCGGACCGCCGAAGTGGATGTTCAGCTCGCGCCCGCGCGTCGGCGAGTCGCCCTTCGCCATGTACTGGCGGATGATCTCCACCGGCTCGGCGCCGCGGACGAGCATCGACCCGAGGTTGCGGATGAGCGGGGAGAGGATGTCGCCCTTCGCCTTGTCGAGCGCGAAGGTGCTCCCCACCGCGTCGGCTTCCTGGCCGAGGGACCGGAAGAGCCCACCGACGACCTTCGTCTGCCGGTACAGGTTGACGAGCCGCTCTTCGAGCGTGCGCGTGAGGCGCATCCAGTAGTACAGCTCGAGCTTCTGGTCGCGGCCGAGCTGCGCCGCGGCGGAGCCGGGAGCGTCGGGGTCGAACGGCGGGACAGCGGGCGCGGGAGCCCCGCGTCCGCCCTTCGCGCGCGTCGCCATCAGTACGACGCTTCGAGGGTGTGCGAGGGGTCTTCGCGCCGGTGACAGTGCACGAAGAACTTCTTCACGTTGCGGTCGAGCCGACTCTCGCCCATCTGGTCGGTCTCGGCCTCGATGAACGTGTAGTGCCCGCCCTCCGCCTTGACGGAGAGCTTCATCGTGCCTAACGGCCCGGTGAAGCTGCGTGAGCGGACCGCCGTCGCGGTGGGCGTGAGGCCGACCTCGGGGAAGAACTGGTCCGCCATCGCCAGCACCTCGGCGGGCGGCATGTGGCTGCGATAGAAATGGCGCATCGGTCGTCTGCGAATTCGTTCAGGGGCCGCTCGACGCGCCGCTGACTTCCTGCTGCCAGTCGGTGGCGCGCTCGATCTTCGTGCCGGGGAGCGTGTCGCGCCGGAACTCGATGCCGACCGCCCACTGCTCCGCCGTGACGAAGCGCAGCTTGGCGGTGTACGTCCCCACCTCGGGCGCCGGCATGAAGGAGTCCCAGGTGCTCGTGCCGGTCTCGTTGTTGGCGAAGATGCGGCCTTCGCCTCCCTCCACCGGCTGCCCCGTCTCCTTGTCGATCACCGTGACGTGGTAGATGACGTCCTCGCGCGCCCGCGGGGGCATCGGGTCCGAGGTGATCCGGTACTCGAAGTGCTCGGAGAAGGTGCGGATCTGCAGCTTCCGCGGCGCGCTGTCGCACGCGACCGCGAGCAGCGTGAGCGCCAGCCACGAGGTGACGACGAGCGGCGTGGCCGACGCGAGCCGTGACTGGCGCTTCATGCGAAGATCCTCAGGCCTGGTCGTCCACGTGGGTCACGGGCTCCTCGCCCATCAGCTCGCGCAGCGTGTTCTTGAGCTTCGTCTGCTGGATGAACAGGTCGTGCTCGGGGGCGAGCGTCGGCTGGGCGCTCATCGGGCTCTTGTAGTAGAAGGAGAGCCACTCCTGCACCCCCTTCATCCCGGCGCGCTGCGCGAGATCCGAGAACAGCGCCAGGTCGAGCACGATCGGCGCGGCGAGGATCGAGTCGCGGCAGAGGAAGTTCACCTTGATCTGCATCGGGTAGCCCATCCACCCGAAGATGTCGATGTTGTCCCACCCTTCCTTGTTGTCGCCGCGCGGCGGGTAGTAGTTGATGCGCACGACGTGCGAGAAGCCCTCGTACAGCTCGGGGTATTTCTCCGGCTGCAGGATCGTGTGCAGCACCGAGAGCTTCGACTCCTCCTTCGTCTTGAACGACGCCGGATCGTCGAGCACTTCACCGTCGCGGTTGCCGAGGATGTTCGTCGAGTACCAGCCGGCGAGACCGAGCATGCGCGCCTTGAGCCCCGGTGCGATGACCGTCTTCATCCACGTCTGGCCGGTCTTGAAGTCCTTGCCGCTGATCGCGACGCCCTTCTCGTTCGCGAGCTGGATCAGCGCGGGGATGTCGACGCTGAGGTTCGGTGCGCCGTTGCAGAAGGCGACGCCTTCCATGATCGCCGCGTACGCGTAGAGCATCGACGGCGCGATCGCCTCGTCGTTCGCCTCCATCGCCTTCTCGAGCTGCGCGAGGGTGGCGTGCTGCGGGCCGGGCTTGATGTAGATCTCCGTCGACGCGCACCACACGACGACGACGCGATCGAGCTTGTTCTTCGCCTTGAAGTCGCGGATGTCCTGGCGGAGCTGCTCGGCGAGGTCGCGCTTGTTCTTCCCCTTCTTGACGTTCGTGCCCTTGATGCGCGTGACGTACTTGTTCTCGAAGACCGCCGGCATCGGCTTGATGGTCTTCAGGAAGTCGGCGATCGGCTCCAGGTCGTGCTTCTCGAGAACGCCCGCCTTGCTCGCCGCGGTGTACGCGTCATCCGGGATCGGATCCCAGGCGCCGAAGACGATGTCCTCGAGCTTCGCCAGCGGGACGAAGTCCTTGATGAGGGGGACACGATTGTCGGCGCGCTTGCCGAGGCGGATCGTCGCCATCTGCGTCAGCGAGCCGACGGGCTTCGAGAGCCCGCGGCGCACGCTCTCGACTCCGGCGATGAAAGTGGTCGCGACCGCGCCGAGGCCGGGCGTCAGGATGCCGAGACGGCCAGTGGCGGGACGGATTGAAGACGAAGAGCTGGAACCCTGCACGAACGGTTCTCCGGTTGTCAGGAAGTAACGTGGCGCGGCAGCGCCGGGGGGGGCGCCTGCTCCGAGGCCGCCGCATCGCTCCGCGGCACGTTCGCCGGCGGAGGCTCGGGGGTCGGACGCGACGCGGCGTGAACTGCGATGAAGCGCTGCACCACCGTGATCCACGCCGTCACGGTGAGCAGGACGATGATGGCCGCGAGGATCCAGCCATTGAGCGCAAGCCCGAAGAAGGCCTGGGGCGCCGAGAGCAGCGTCACGCGCTCCGGCCGCTGGAGCACCCCGACCTTCGCGTCGATCCCGAGCGCTTCGGCGCGGGCGCGCGTGTACGAGGTCATGTACGCGCCGACGAGGCCGAGCAGCGTCACCACCTGCATGACGGTGCTCCCGTAGCGCGGGCTCGAGCCGTAGAAGATGATCAGCCCCCCGAGCACCGCGCCGTCGGCGACGCGATCGAGCGCCGAGTCGTAGAAGGCGCCGAAGGTGCTGCTGCGGCCCGTCCGCCGCGCGACGGTTCCGTCGAGCACGTCGAAGAAGGCGGTCAGACCGAGCCACCAGCCGGCGGTGCGGATGTGGCCCGTCGCGTAGATCACACCTCCGACGATCGTGCAGAAGGTGCCAAGCGTCGTGATCGTGTTGGGATGAATCCGGTGACGAACGAGCCAGTCGCCGATGGGACCGATGATCCGCAGGTAGCCCTTTTTGATCCAGTCCCAGATGAGATTCATGCGTCGCGGCGGGGGTCCTGCACGCTTCGACGCTCGCGCGCCGCGATCGTGCCAGGGGAGAGAAAACAAAAGGGCCGGAGCGATGCGCTCCGGCCCCTTAAGCTATCCCTCGTGGCGAACGCAAGCAACCGCGCCCTGAATGATCACCGTCGCGCGGACGCGCTCAGGGGACGTGCCACAGATACGTCCCCGACAGCACGACTCCAGTCTTGCTGTACGTGTACTTGTCCGACATGCGCGTCGCCTTCAGCGTCACCGACGAACCCGCGGACACGCCGCGCACCGGGAGGGACATGGCGCTTCCGCCGCCCACCTGGCCGAGGAACATGTCCTCGCCACCCGTGTTGACGTACACGTTCACCGGCTCGGACAGATTGTTGGTGACGTTCACCGCGACGTCCGACGCCGCGGCCGGGGCCGAGCGAACTTCGACCTGGCGCGGTCCGCAGGCTACGGCCGCGGCGGCCAGCATCACTGCGGCTACAAGTGCTCTCATTCGTCGCCTCCACGTGCGAGTTGATTGAACCTTCGAGCGCGACCATCGAGATATTCGGTGCGCGCCTCGCGCAGGTGCAAGACGTATGCGCGAATCCCGCGGTGGCGAGGTCAGCCAGGCGCCCGCTCGGCGTGGTGACGCTCCGCACGCCCGGGCGCCGCGGTGATTCCCCGCTCCGATGCGCGTCTGTATGTTCCGGGCGCCCGTCCCATCTCTCTCTCGATCCACGCACGACGTTCATGCCTCTCCGGCGACCCGCCATCTCACGGCCTCAGCCGCACTGCTCGCTCGCGCCCCTCGTCGCGTTCCTGCTCGCCGCCTGCTCCTCCGCGCCCGCGGTGCAGCATCCGTCGCCCGCGGCCGACATCCAGGCACCGCGCTCCGTTGCTCCCCACACGCCGCTCACCGGCGAGCAGCGGCGCTGGGTGGACAGCACCCTCGCTTCGCTCTCACTCCGCCAGCGCATCGGGCAGATGGTGAACATCTGGGTGCTCGGCGACTACTCCAATGAGCACGACTCGACCTACGAGCAGGTCGTGCGCTGGGTCGAGCAGGATCAGGTGGGCGGGATGACGATGTCGGTCGGCTCGCCCGTGGAAGTCGCGGTGAAGGTGAACGCGCTGCAGCAGCGCGCCCGCGTCCCCCTGCTCGTCGCCTCCGACCTCGAGCCGGGACTCGGCCGCCTCGAGGGCGGCGTGTTCCTCCCGTCGATGCTGTATGGCGGAAGCGCCACCGTCTTTCCCAACGCGATGGCGGTCGGCGCGACGGGGAGCGACTCGCTCGCCTACGCGGCCGGACACGCGATCGGCCGTGAGGCGCGCGCGGTCGGGATCACCGTCGTCTTCGGACCCGTGGCGGACGTCAACAACAATCCAGCCAACCCCGTCATCAACACGCGCTCCTTCGGCGAGAGCCCGGCCGACGTCGCGCGCCTCGCCGCGGCGTGGGTGCGCGGCCTTCAGGACGCCGGCGCAATGGCGACCGTGAAGCACTTTCCCGGACAC
>DATAIN010000629.1:0-5776 GCA_036262635.1 Gemmatimonadaceae bacterium
TGCCGTTCGGTGGTGCGAAAGGCGGCGTCGTGTGCGACCCGCTGCAGATGAGCGTCGGTGAGCTCGAGCGCCTCACGCGCCGCTACACGGCCGGCATCATCGCCACGCTCGGCCCCGACTCCGACGTGCCGGCGCCCGACGTGAACACGAACGAGCGCGTGATGGCGTGGGTGATGGACACCTACTCGATGCACATGCGCCACACCGGCACCGCGGTCGTGACGGGCAGGCCGGTGGAGATGGGCGGCTCGCTGGGCCGTCGCGAGGCGACGGGACGTGGCGTGATGTTCGTGACGCGCGAGGCGCTCAAGTACCTCGGCATCCCGATGAACGGCGCCACCGTCGCGGTCCAGGGCTTCGGGAACGTCGGCTCCATCGCCGCTGACCTGCTCACCCGGCAGGGATGCAAGATCGTCGCGATCAGCGACCGCACCGGCGGCTACTACAACAAGGGTGGCGTCGACATCACGAAGGCGGTCGAGCACGTCCGCCAGCACCGCTCGCTCGAGGGATTCAAGGGCGGCGACGTCATCACCAACGAGGAGCTTCTCACGCTCCCGGTGGACGTCCTCGTCCCGGCCGCGCTCGAGAACGTCATCACCTCCAAGAACGCGGGGAAGGTCCAGGCGAAGATCATCGCCGAGGGGGCGAACGGTCCGACGACCGCGAACGCCGATTCGATCCTCGACGAGAAGGGAATCTTCGTGATTCCGGACATCCTCGCGAACGCCGGCGGCGTCACGGTCTCGTACTTCGAGTGGGTGCAGGACCGCGGCGGCTACTTCTGGAGCGAGGACACGGTGAACAACCGCCTCGAGGAGATCATGACGCGGTCCTTCACCGACGTCCTCGGTCTGGCACGGCAGCACAAGGTCAACATGCGCACGGCGGCATACATGCTCTCGATCAGCCGCGTCGCGACGGTTCACCGGCTGCGCGGGATCTACGCCTGACGCGCGCCGCGCGTGCGTGTCCTGGTCGTCGTGGTGGGAAAGCCGCGTGAGCCAGGACTCGCCGCGGCGATCGAGGAATTCGAGGGGCGCGCCGCGCGCTACTGGCCGCTCGACGTCCACGAGGTCCGTGAGGAGCCGGCGCGCGCCGCTTCCGCGGACCTCGTTCGCGAGCGGGAGGGAAGCCGGATCCTCGCGAAGGTCCCGGCCGGGACGGACATCGTCGCCTGCGACGTCGACGGCCAGACGATGCGCAGCGAGGCCTTCGCGCAGTGGCTGCAGCGGACGCGCGAGTCGGCCCGGAGCGTCGCCTTCGCGATCGGCGGAGCGTTCGGTCTCTCCGACGAGGTACGCAGTCGTGCGCGCTCGCGCCTCTCGCTCGCTCCGTGGACCCTTCCGCACGAGTTGGCGCGCCTCGTCCTCGCCGAGCAGTTGTACCGGGCGGGCACCATCGTTCGCGGCGAGCCGTATCACAAGTGATCGAATTCGATGCGTGACGCCCCGGCGCACCCTTCCGCATCGCGAGAGGCAGTGAGCGAGCCCCTGGTGCCGCGCGTCATCACCGAGCCGGTCGGCGGATCGGCGCTGGCGGGACTGGCCCAGCGTGGCGAGGCGCCCCCCGGGTGGTACGAGCCGGCGCCTCGCGACCGTGAGGGTTGGCTCGCGCGCGCACGCGCAATCGCCGCCGAGGGCACGGCGGCGCGCACGCTGCGCGCGTTAGGCAGCGCACTCCACGCCCGCGGCGCTGCCGCCGAGCGGATTGCCCGGGTCGTTCGCGATGGCGGCATCGTCGTCACGACGGGACAGCAGCCGGGGCTCTTCGGCGGGCCCGTTTACACGTGGACGAAGGCGATCGGCGCCGCGGCGATGGCGGAAGCCCTCGAGCGCGCGACGGGAATTTCGACCGCGGCGGTCTTCTGGGCCGCTACCGACGATGCCGATGCGCTCGAGGCCAGCCAGACGGTCATCGCGGTGCCCGGCGGCGCGGAGCGCCTGGTCGCCGAGGTGCGTGCGCCCGCGGGCACTCCGATGTGTGCGGCGCCGCTGGGCGACGTCGGGCCGCTCTTCGCGAGGCTGGCGGAGAGCAGCGGGAGCGCGCTGCACTCGGACGCTCTCGACGTCACTCGTGGCGCCTACCACGCCGGCAGCACCGTCGGCGACGCGTTCGTCGCGCTCCTCGCCTCGTTCCTCAATCCCCTCGGGGTCGCGGTGCTCGACGCCGGCAGCCCGCTGGTCCGTGAGCTCGCGGCGCCCGTCACCACCGCGGCGCTCGATCGCGCGCCCGCCGTCGCGCGTGCGCTCGCCGAGCGTGCCGCTGCGCTGCGGGCCGCGGGGTTCGAGCCGCAGGTCGAGGAGATCGACAAGCTCTCCCTCGTCTTCGACTGGAGCGGCGGCGTCAAGACACGCGTGCCCGTCGACGCGTTGGCACGCTCGCGCCCGACCGAGCTCTCGCCTAACGTCCTGCTCCGGCCGGTCGTCGAACGGGCGCTCCTGCCGACGGTCGCCTATCTCGCCGGCCCGGGCGAGCTGGCCTACTTCGCGCAAGTCAGCGCGGTCGCGAGCGCACTCGACGCCGCGCAGCCGCTGGCGATCGCGCGATGGTCCTGCACCATCGTCGAGCCGCGCGTCGAGCGCGCCCTCGCGCGGCTCCGCCTGGGACTCGACGACGTGCGGGACGGCGCACGCGCGGAGCGCATCATCGCCGAGCGGGCGATCCCCGAGGCGGCGCGCCGCGCGATCGACGCCGCGCGCCGGCACGCCGCGGCCCTCGGGGAGGCGCTCGCCCCACTAGCCGCGGACGAGCGGCTGATCGACGAGCGGGTCGTGGCCGGTCACCGCCGGCGCGCCGAATGGGAGGCAGCTCGCCTGGAGCGGCGGTTGCTCGCCGCGGTCAAGCGGCGCGAGACGGAGGCGATGCAGCAGCTGGGCACCGTGCGCGGCTCGCTCTGGCCGTTAGGCGTGCGGCAGGAGCGGGCGCTGAACTTCATTCCACTGCTGGCGCGGTACGGGCCCCCGCTGCTCGAACGCATGCGCGCCGCGGCGGCGGAGTGGGCCCGGGCCCGCATCGGCGAATGAGCGAAGCTCCGGCGAAGAGCACCGGACCGGCGCGCGACGCCGCTCCGGACCGCGGCGGCCGTCACGCCTTTCTCGTCGCGAGCGGGATATTCGCGAGCCGCATGGCCGGCCTCGTGCGGCAGCGCGTGTTCGCGCACTACTTCGGGCTGAGCGCGGCCGCGGACGTCTTCAACGCCGCCTTCCGCATCCCCAACTTCCTCCAGAACGTCTTCGGGGAAGGCGTGCTGTCCGCGTCGTTCATCCCCGTCTACGCGCGGACGCTGACGCGTGGCGACGAGGAGGAAGCGGGACGTCTCGCCGGCACCATCGCGACCATCCTCGCCCTCGTGGTGGCGGTGGTCGTCCTGCTCGGCGTGCTCGCGGCGCCCGCGCTCACCGGGATCCTCGCGGGAGGATTCGAGGGAGAGAAGCGCGCGCTCACCGTGCGCCTCGTGCGCATCCTCTTCCCCGGCGCGGGGCTGCTCGTGCTCTCGGCGTGGTGCCTCGGCATCCTCAACAGCCATCGCCGATTCCTGCTCTCGTACATGGCGCCGGTGATCTGGAACGTGGCGATGATCGCGACGCTGATCGCCGGCGGCCGCACCATCGCGGGGCGCTCGCTCGAGACGCTGGCGGTCTGGCTCGCGTGGGGCTCGGTCGTCGGAAGCGCGCTGCAGTTCCTCGTCCAGCTTCCCGCCGTACTGCGGCTCGTGCCGCGGCTGCGGCTTGGGCTGGACGTCGGAGCCTCGGGGACACGCGAGGTGACGCGCTCATTCGGGCCGGTCTTCATCGGGCGCGGAGTGAGCCAGATCAGCGCGTTCGTCGACGTCGTGATCGCGAGCTATCTGCCGACCGGCGCCGTCACCGCGATCAGCAACGCGCAGACGCTCTACATGCTGCCGATCAGCCTCTTCGGAATGGCGGTGTCCGCGGCGGAGCTTCCCGCGATGTCGGCGATCGTCGGCGACGATGCGGCGGTCGCCGCCGTACTGCGGGCGCGCGTGGCGGCGGGGCTGCGGCGGCTCGTGTTCTTCGTCGTACCCTCCGCGGTTGCCTTCCTCGCCCTCGGCGATGCGCTGGCGACGATCGTCTTCCGCTCCGGCCGCTTCACGGCAGACGACGCTCGCTACGTCTGGGCGATTCTGGCGGGATCGGCGGTCGGCCTCCTCGCGGCGACGATGGGACGGTTGTACTCGTCGGTGCTCTACGCGCGGCGCGACACGCGCACGCCGCTGCACTTCGCGATGGTCCGCGTCGCCCTGACCATCGCGCTCGGCTATCTCTTCGCGCTCCAGCTGCCGCGCCTCCTTGGCGTGTCGCCGCGCTGGGGCGCGATGGGATTGACGGCCTCGGCGGGATTGGCGGCTTGGGTCGAGCTGACACTCCTTCGTCGCGCGGTGCACGCGAGGATCGGCGCCGTCGAGTTCTCGCGACGGAATCTGCTGCTCGTCTACGTCGCGGCGATCACGGCGGCGGCGGTCGCCTGGGGAGAATCGCGGCTGCTGCCGGGCGCCCCACGCTTCGCCGGAAGCGTCCTGACCGTCATGATCTACTGCGCGGTGTATCTCGGGATGGCGAGCCTGCTGCGCGTCGCCGAGGCACGCGCGCTCGTCGAGCGAGTGGCACGGCGGCGCGCCCGCTGAGTAGTTTCGTGGTGGAGCTCACGCCACGATGACCGCCGACCTGCTCGCCGCGAAGATCCCGACTCTTCCCGAATCGCCCGGTGTCTACCTCTGGAAGGACGCCGCGGGAACGGTGCTGTACGTCGGAAAGGCGGTCCGCCTCCGCTCGCGCGTTCGGAGCTACGTCAACGGCGATCACCGCGCGAGCCCGAAGACCCGCGCGCTGATGATCCACGCCGCCGACGTCGAGACGATCGTGGTGCCCACCGAGGCGCACGCGCTCGTGCTCGAGGCGACGCTCATCAAGGAGTACAAGCCGCGCTTCAACATCGCGCTGCGCGACGACAAGTCGTACCCGTACATCAAGGTCACCGTCGCCGAGCCGTTCCCGCGCGTTTATGTCACGCGACGCCTCGAGAGCGACGGTTCCCGCTATTTCGGCCCATACACCGACGTCGGCGCGATGCGCCGTGCGCTCAACGTCGTGAAGCGCATCTTCACCGTGCGGTCGTGCAACTACGACATGCCGAAGACGATGCCCGAGCGGCCGTGCCTCGATTACCACATCGGGCGCTGCAAGGCGCCGTGCATCCTCGCGCAGACGCAGGAAGACTACTGCGCGATGATCGACGAGGTGGTCCTCTTCCTCGACGGCAGGACCGACGAGGTGGTGCGCCGCGTGAACGAGCGGATGGCCGCGGCCGCGGAGCAGCTCGACTTCGAGCGCGCCGCCGAGCTGCGCGACGTCCTGCGCAAGCTCGAGACGATGGAGGAGCCCACTGTCGTCCTCCAGGTGGAGGGTGGAGATCGCGACGTCATCGGCTACGCCCGCGACGGCAGCGATGCCGTGGTCGCGATCCTTCGCGTGCGCGACGGCAAGCTGCTCGCGCGCGAGCACCACTTCCTCGACAACGTCGAGGACGAGCCGGACGCCACCGTGCTCGCCGCGTATCTCGCGCGTACGTACCTCACCCTCGACGAGCGCGCACCGGAGCTGCTCGTCCCCTTCGACTTCGACGATCGGGAGCTGTTCACGACGTCGATCGCGCCGACGCGCGTCCACGTCCCGCAGCGTGGTCCTCGCCGCGAGATCATCGAGCTCGCCCAGCAGAACGCCCGCCATCTCCTCGAGGAGGCGCGCATGGCGAC
>DATAIN010000630.1:0-5036 GCA_036262635.1 Gemmatimonadaceae bacterium
ACGAATCGGGGATTCTCGAGACCCTTCGCGTTCTCCTGAAGAACGAGGGGTTCGCCGTCATCACCGCGCTCGGCGGCAAGGCCGGGCTCGACGAGCTCGCCGCGCAGGCCCCCGACATCGTCCTCACCGACGTCAGGATGCCGAGCGTCACCGGTCTCGACGTCCTCGCCGCCGCGCGCGCGCAGAACGCCGAGACGCCGGTGGTGCTCATGACCGCGCAGGCCACGCTCCAGTCGGCGATCCAGGCGGTGAACGAGGGCGCCTTCTACTATCTCCAGAAGCCCTTCCGCAACGACGAGATGGTGGCGATCCTCCGCCGGGCGGCCGAACACCGAGCGCTCAAGCTCGAGAATACGACGCTGCGTCAGGAGATCCGCCGACGCGACAGCGACGTCTCCCGGCCGTTAGGCACGGCGCGCGCCTGGCTCGACGTCCTCCGCGTCGCCGAGACGGTCGCCCCCACCGATTCGACGGTGCTCATCCAGGGCGAGTCGGGAACGGGAAAGGAGGTCATCGCCCGCTACATCCACGCGCTCTCGGCTCGCGCCGAGAAGACCTTTGCCTCGATCAACTGCGGCGCGCTCCCCGAGAGCCTGCTCGAGAGTGAGCTGTTCGGGCACGTGAAAGGCTCGTTCACCGGCGCGGTGAAGGACAAGGCGGGCCTCTTCACCGCGGCGTCGGGCGGCACCTTCTTCCTCGACGAGATCGGCGAGACCACGCCGGCGACGCAGGTGAAGCTTCTCCGCGTCCTCCAGACGCGGGAGGTGATCCCCGTCGGCGCCACCGATCCGCAGCCGATCGACGTGCGGCTCCTCGCCGCGACCAACCGCGACCTCGACGAGGAGATCAAGCGCGGCACCTTCCGCGGCGATCTCTTCTACCGGCTGAACGTCATCGCGCTGCACCTGCCGCCACTGCGCGAGCGGCGCGAGGACATCTCGCTGCTCTCCGAGCACTTTCTCCACCGGTCCGCGGCGCAGACGAAGGAGGAGCCGAAGCGCCTCGGCCCGGCCGCCCTCGAGGCACTGCAGTCCTATGACTGGCCGGGGAACGTGCGCGAGCTCGAGAACGCCCTCGAGCGCGCGGTGATCCTCACCCGCGGCTCGGTGATCGACGTCGGCGCGCTCCCGGCCCGCGTCGTCGAGCGCAAGGCGCGACCGCTGGTGAGCGAGGCGACGCCCGCCAACCCGACGCTCGACGCCGTCGAGCGTGCTTACATTATGTGGGTCCTGCAGAGCGAAGGCGGCAACAAGTCCCGCGCCGCCGACGTGCTCGGCATCGACCCCTCGACGCTCTATCGCAAGCTCTCGCGGTACGGGGTCGAAGCGTGAGCACGACGCGACTCCGACGTCCCCCCGCCTCTCTCATGACCGCTCCCAACATTCCTTCCTCCGTCGCCGATTCCAGGCGCGGCGGTCGTCTCGACGGACTCCTCGGCGGCAAGCAGCGCTCGCGCATGCGCGGCCGCACTCCCGTCGACCCGGCCACGCTCACGCTCTCGGTTCTCGTCCCCGTCTACAACGAGCGCGCGACGATCGACATCATCCTCGATCAGGTGCGAACGGCCGTGGACGTGAAGACGCAGATCATCTGCGTGGACGATTGCTCGACGGACGGCACGCGTGAGATCCTCACGCAGCTCAAGGACGAGGGGCGGATCGACGTCCTGATCTTCCACGAGGTGAACCGCGGCAAGGGAGCGGCGATCCGTACCGCGCTCGCCGCCAGCACGGGCGACGTCGTCATCGTCCAGGACGCGGACCTCGAGTACGACCCCAACGACTGGCCCGCGCTGCTCCAGCCCATCGTCGACGGAAAAGCGGATGCCGTCTTCGGCTCGCGCTTTCTCAGCGGGCCTCACCGCGTGCTGTACTTCTGGCACAGCGTCGGGAACAAGGTGCTGACCACCATCAGCAACATGTTCACGAATCTCAACCTCACCGACATGGAGACCTGTTACAAGGCGATCCGCGGTGAGGTAGCGCGCTCCCTCAGGCTCACGGCGGACCGCTTCGGCTTCGAGCCGGAGGTCACCGCGCGGCTGGCACAGGCGAACGCGCGCATCTACGAGGTGCCGATCTCCTACTCCGGCCGCACCTACGCGGAAGGGAAGAAGATCGGATGGAAGGACGGCGTCGCCGCCTTCTGGCACATCGCCAAGTACAATCTCTGGCTCAAGTGATCGCGCCGTGAACGAACGTCTGCGCCGCTGGGGACCTCCGGCCGCGATCGTGCTCCTCGCCATCGCGGTCTCGTTCACGTCGCTCGGCAACCTGTACGCGTACGACGATGGGTACATCGTCGCCGCGAACGAGCGCATCCGCTCGCTCACGAACATCCCCGCGCTCTTCACCGACTCCTACTGGGGGAAGGACAGCTCGGCGGGTGGCTATCGCCCGCTGACGCTCGCGATGTTCGCCATCGAGTGGTTCATCGGCGGCGCGCGTCCGATCGTGATGCACGCGTCGAACATCCTGCTCTACGCGGTGCTCTGCTACGCGGTGTACGCGCTGGCGCGACGCGTTCTCTCGCCCGTCGCGGCGTGGGTGGCGGCGGCGCTCTTCGCCGTGCATCCGGTGCACGTCGAGGCGGTGGCGAACATGGTCGGCCAGGCGGAGCTGCTCACCGGGATCGCCTGCGTCTGGGGAGTGCTCCTCTACGTCCGCGAGCGCGACGCGCAGCGCATGCGCTGGCGTGTCGCGGCCGGCGTGCTCGCGGCGTTCGTCGTCGCGGTGCTCGCGAAGGAGAATGGCGCGGTCTTCCCGCTGCTCCTTCTCGCCGCGGAGCTGACCATCGTTCGGGACCCGCGCCCGCTCCGTGCCCGCTTCGTGACGGCTCGCCCCGCCGTGCTCCTGCTGATCCTCGGTGGCGCAATCTATCTCTGGGTGCGGGCGCTCGTGCTCGGCGACCTCGCGGGGATGCCGCCGCACGTCGCGTACGTCGGGCTGCACCTCACCAACGCGCATCGCGTGCTCACCATGATCGGGATGGCGAAGGAGTGGGCGCGGCTCCTCCTCTGGCCGTGGCGGCTCGTCGCCGAGTACTCCCCGCCGCTCGTGCCGTTCGCGATCGAGATGAGCGCCGAGCAGATCCCCGGCCTCCTCGCGATCGCGCTCACCCTGCTCACCTTCTGGGTCAGCATCAAGCGCGGGTGGCGCGACGTGGCGTTCGGGATCTCGTGGACGATCATCGCGATGCTGCCGATCAGCGGCTTCCTCTTCGCCACGGGATTCATCCTCGCCGAGCGGACGATGATGCTGCCGAGCGTCGGGGCGATGTTCGCGGTCGTGGGGCTCGGGCGGCTGCTCTGGGCGAGGCTCGCGGAGATGCGCCTCCCGGCGCGCCCAGTGCGCCTCGCCTTCGGTGCATGCATCGCCGCGTTCCTGGTAGCGGGCGCGCTGCGGAGCTCCGCACGTCAGATCGTCTGGCGTGACAACGACATCCTCTTCCCGATGACGGTGCGTGACGCGCCGACGAGCTATCGCGCCCACCAGATCATGGGGGCGTGGCTCTTCGCGACGGGGTTCAGGGGGGAAGGGGAGCGCGAGATGCAGGAGGCGATCCGCCTCTTCCCGTACGATCCCATCCCGCCGTATCTCCTCGCCGAGGAGTATCGGAAGAAGGGCGCCTGTGACCGCGCGCTGCCGCTCTACAAGTGGTCGCTGGCGACGACGGATACCGCGGCCAGCTTCGCGCTCGGTCCGTATGCGCGCTGCCTGCTGAACGCCGGCCGGCTCGACGAGGCGCGTGCGCAGACGATGCGCGGCATTGCGCGCGGCGTCGATGTGCGGCAGTTCCGGAAGCTTCTCCGCCAGATCGACTCGGCTCGCGTCGTCGCGACCAGCCCCGATTCGCTCGAACGCTGGCTGCGGATTCCCGGAACGCGTATCCCGCCGCTCAGTCGCGTCGCGGCCGCGCCGCACTAGGCACGGGCCCGAACTCGCGACGCGATGACGAAGGAGATCCTCGTCGACGTGCTGCGTGCCCGCATCCTGCGCGGGCTGCACACGGGTACGCTCGCTCCCGGCGATCGCCTGCCGAGCGCGCGCGAGGCGGGCGCCAGCTTCGACGCCGATCATCGGCTGGTGCTCGCCGCCTATCGCGAGCTTGCCGTCGAGAAGCTGGTCGAGATCCGCGAGCGAACGGGCATCTACGTCGCGCGTCGCTTTTACGCGGGCTCGAAGACGCCCGGGCTCGAGTGGCTGATCGACATCCTGCAGCAGGGCGTGGCACGCGACGTCCCGATCGTCAGGCTCCACGACTGGTTCCGGCGGATCGTGCTCACGCGCCCGATGCACGCCATGCTCGTCGAGGGGACGCGCGATCAGATCGCCGGCATCTGTTACGAGCTGCGCGAGTACTACGGAATCGACGCCCGCGGGCTCGAGGCGGCGGCGCTGACGGATCCGAGCAAGGCCGTGCTCGCGGAGCTCAGCGCCGCGGACCTGATCGTGACGACGAAGCCGTTCGCCTCCCTCGTGCGAGCATTGGGCGACCGCGTGCGCGTGCCGGTCGTCATCGCGGACGTCGGGCTCGATCCGCGAGGAGCAGACTGGCAGCAACTGCTGCGCGAGCCGCTCTACGTCGTGATCGGTGACGAGCGATCCCGCGCCACGCTCGCGCGCCGCTTCGAGGACCTCGGCTGCGCGATGGAGAATCTGCACATGATGGTGGTCGGGCGGGACGACCTCGCGGCGATCCCGGAGGAAGCCGCGGTCTACGTAACACGCGGCGCGGCCGAGGCGTTAGGCGACGCGATCGTTCCCGGGCGGCACGTGCCGCCGGCACGCGGATTCGCGCCGGCGACCTCGCGCGCGCTCATCGAGCACATCGTCCGGGCGAACGTGAAGGAAGGATTCACCGCGCTCGGGGTTCCGGACGTCCCCTCGCCGAGGAAGCCGCGATCGCGATAGGCGGGGCAGTGCGAGCGCGGCGGCGGTACCCCACTCCGGTGTTCTGCGACAAATCGGGCGCAACGCGGCGGCATCGGGTCATCAAGAAGGCACCAGAGAAATATAACTGCCTCATCGACAACA
>DATAIN010000631.1:0-5095 GCA_036262635.1 Gemmatimonadaceae bacterium
GTCGTCGCTCACCACACCCGGAGTCGGCGAGAGCTCGAGCGGCCGCAGCCGCCGGCGCTCGTTCGCGGCGAGGGTGTCGAGACAGACGTTGGTCGCGATGCGATAGAGCCACGTCTTGAGCGACGACCGCTCCTCGAACGCACCCATCGACTTCCACGCGCGCAGCATCGCCTCCTGCACCGCATCCTCGGCGTCCACCACGGAGCCGAGCATGCGATAGCAGTGACCGGTGAGCGCGGGGCGGAACTGCTCGAGGTCGGCTCCCATGTTCCTATTCTACCGTCGGTCTGACGTGGTGCAACGGTCGACGTGGGAGAGCGCTGCCGCGGCAGATTCGGGGACGTGGGAAGCCTTCGCTCGCTGCGCTCGCTCGGCGACGGGGGACGGGGATCCCTCCTCTTGCCTGGTCCGTGGTCAACACGGCGACGGGGGATGTGGAAGATGCGAGGAGGTTCCGACTTCGGATGAAGGAGCAGGGAAAAAGGGACAACGGATCCCCCGTCCCCCGTTCCCCGTGGTCGAGCGCAGCGATGACTTCCCATGTCCCACGTAAGTCGCGCCAGCGCCCTCCCATGTCCATCGACGAAGCATGAGGAACACGGAACGTGGGCTGTGATCGCTTGAACGCTCTCTTCTCGTCGGTTAGCTTGGCAGGCTACCATCGCTGACTCATGCCCGAAACCGTAGACGCGCTCCTCCCCCTCAGCATCCTCGAAGCGGTCCGCAACGTCGACACGCCCGAGGGCGACTACGATGCGGAGTACGTCCAGGAGCTGCGCAACAAGCGCCTCGGGCTCAGCGACACGGTCTACTCCCAGATCAAGCGCTACACCGAGGCCGTTCGCCGTGGCCAGCGACCGAGCTTCGACGAGGCAGTCGCGCTCGCGAAGCTGATCGGGCGCCGCCCCGACGCGGAGACCGTGCTGCGCGCCGCGGGACGCTACATCGCGCGCGAGTCGTACCTCACGATCTCCGGCGGGATGCGGCGGCTGATCCATCTGCTCCCCTCGCTGCTCGCGCGTCCGCTCGCGTACCGTCGGGCGCGGCGGATCGCCGATCGCTACCTGGATGGCAAGGTGAGCCGCGTCGGCCCGTACCTGCACCTGATCGTCGAGCGCTCGGTCACTCTCGGTACCGCGCCCGGCGAGACCGGCTGCGTCTACTACGAGGCAGCGTTCAAGGAGCTGCTCCGGCTGCTCGTCTCGAACGCGGGGACCGTGGAGCACGTGCGTTGCGTCGCGCGCGGCGAGGCGCTCTGCGAGTGGCGCTCGGAGTGGCGCTCCGGTCCGCGCACGCGCTGAGCCGCGAACTCGCCCGTTCAACGCACGCAATGCTCAATCAGCGCTCACTCGCCACGATCCAGCGCGCGATCGCCGACGCCGGCCTCGACGGCTGGCTGCTCTACGACTTCCGCGGCCTCAATCCGATCTCGGGTGGGGTGATCGGGCTCGCGGGGATGGTGACGCGCCGCGTGTTCTGTCTCGTTCCGCGGAGCGGCGCGCCGACGGCGATCACGCACGCGATCGAGCAGCTGCCATGGAGCGAGTGGCCGCGCGACTGGGGGAAGGAGGTCTACTCCTCGTGGCGCTCGCTCGAGGAGACGCTGCGCCGCGTCGTCGCGGGGAAGCGCGTCGCGATGGAGTACTCGCCGGGCGACGCCGTGCCCTACGTCGACTACGTGCCGGCCGGGGTGCTCGGGATGGTGCGCGCCGCCGGCGCCGAGGTGGTGACGTCGGGGGAGATCGTCTCGCGAGTGTACGCGGTGTGGACCGACGCGCAGCTCGCGGCGCACGAGCGCGCCGCGGAGACGATCGCGCGGATCGCGAAGCAGGCATTCGACCGCGCGGGGAAGGCCGCGCGCACGAAGACGCCGCTCACCGAGCACCAGCTCGCGGAGTGGATCCGCGGCGAGTTCGCGAAGGCGGGGCTGGAGACCGACCACGGGCCTAACGTTTCGGTCGGCGCGAACGCGGCGAACCCGCACTACGAGCCGAGCGAGGCGAAGTCGTCGCCGATCCGCGAGGGGGACGTCGTGCTGATCGACCTCTGGGCGCGCGAGCCCGGGCGCGACGGCGCGGGCCCGGGCGTCTACGCGGATCAGACCTGGATGGCGACGGTCGGCGAGCCGTCGGCGCAGGCGCGGCGCGTGTGGGAGGCGATCCGCGACGCGCGCGACGCCGCGCTCGCCGCGCTGCGCGAACGGTTAGGCAGGGGCGAGCGCGTGCGCGGCGGGGAGATCGACGACGCGTCGCGCGCGGTGGTGGTGGCGCGCGGCTTCGGCGACCGCTTCGTCCATCGCACCGGCCACTCGATCGACGTGCGCGGGCTGCACGGCAGCGGGCCGCACATCGACAACCTGGAGACGCGTGAGGAGCGCGCGCTGATCCCGGGAGTGGGCTTCTCGATCGAGCCGGGGGTCTATCTGCCCGGGGAGATCGGGATGCGCACGGAGGTGAACGGCTACGTCGCCGCCGACGGGAGAACGCTCGTCGTCACGCCGCGCGAGATCCAGCGCGACCTGATCGTAATCTGACGAGTGGCGACGTTCGACTCAGTCGTCCGCGCTGGTCGCGGTGCCCGTCCTCGCCGCGTCCTCGGGCGAGAGCACGAAGGGGAAGACCACCGTCTCGACCGCGTACGGCCCGCGCTGGAAGCGCCAGTTGCGGGCGCGCGTCGCGATGCAGAGGGTGACCTCCTTCTGTCCCGGGCCGGCGAGGCTCGTCGTCGGGACGGTGGCCTCGTTCACGTGACCGGTGGGGAGGATCGTCAGCTCGAGCTCCACCTGACCGGCGAGGGCGGGATTGCGGCGCAACCCTTCGTCCTGGTAGCAGCGCCGGATGTCCGTGGTGTGGCGCAGCACGGTGCTCCGGACCTCGACGTCGGTGCGAACGGAGTCCGCGGCCGGCTGAGCGGGCGCGGGGTTCGAGACGGCGAGAGCGACGGCGAGGAGGAGGGCTGGCGTCATTTGGATGGCCGGCGTGGGCGCTGCGCATGTCGTGCCGAGGGCGGAATCGACCCCGGTGCGAGCGGCGACGTGGAGAGCATCGACCGCGAGCGCCGTTCTCTTGAGAGACGACGGCAGCGCGGCGGTGTCACACAGCGGCGTTTCGCGCATGGCGCTGTGCTGGCGCTGTCGATGCTCGTTGCCGTCGCGTGCAAGAACTCGGAAACCGCGACCGTACAGAGCGAGCACCTCCGGCACCCGCCCGGATTCGCCCGAACGGCGGGTGGAAGCTACGTCGCGATCGAGGTCACGAACCCCGGGCGGATCACCGGCACCGTCACTGTCGCGGGCGACCTTCCCCCCGACACCGTGGTGCATCCGACGAGCGACGTACAGATCTGCGGCGCGGAGCTGACCGACGTCGCGATCGAGCACGATGGCGAGAAGCTCGGCGGCGCCGTCGTCTGGCTCGACGGGCTGCACTCGGGCAAGGCGCTGCCGCTGGTGAAGCGCTACGACGTCGTGAACGAAGGATGTCTCGTGCGACCGCGGGTGCAGGCGGCAGCGGTTGGGGGCACGCTCAACGTGCGCTCCCGCGATCCGATCGCGCATCGCACACGCCTCCTGCGCGAGGGAGAGACGACCCCGGTCGCGCTCGTGCTCGAGACCGACGACGGACAGGTCGTTCCCCTCGACCACGCCCTCGACCGCGCGGGGCTGATCGAGATGCGCTGCGACATGCACCCGTGGACGCGCGGCTGGATCGCGGTGTTCGACCATCCCTACTTCCAGGTCACGGGCCCCGACGGCGGCTTCTCCCTCGACTCCGTGCCCCCCGGCCAGTACACCCTCCACGTCTGGCACGAGCGCCTCGGCGGGATCACGAGGCCAGTCACGGTCGAGGGGAGCGGCACGGCGAAGGTCGAGCTCGAGCTGCGATACGACGCGAGCGGGAAGCGTTAGGCCGGTTTCCGAGGCGAGTCGGGGGCGAGGCCGTGGAAAGATGCGGCACGCGGATTCGAGCTCGGTGTGCCCCGGTCGGGATCGCGACCGGTCGGGCATCACGCGTTGGGGGCTTTGATAGGGTACCTACAACCACATTCGAGGAATGCCCGAGGCAGTGAGACGGTGAGCACGGCCAGGAGTACTGCTTCAGTGGGTGTGCAGCTGTAGTCCTCCCCACCTCACCGCCTCGGCCTACCAAAGCGTGGTTGCTGTTACGCTATCGAAGCCCCAAGCAGTTGCCGCGCGGATGCTGCCGCGCAGCTCCACATCACCGTGCGGGCATTCTCGAGGGGGATGGGAGCTTCAGCGGGGGCATTATCGGGGAACTGCAACCACATCAAGGAATGCCCGAGGCAGTGAGGCAGCGAGGACGGCCGGGAGAGATGCCTTGATGGGTGTGCAGTTGTAGTTCTCCCCACCTCACGGCCTCGGCGTACCAAAGAGTGGTTGCAGTTACCGTATCGAAGCCCTGAGCAGTTGCCGAGCACCGGCCGCCGTTCCCTCTTGCGCCTCGCGCCGAAGATGCTAGTTTCGTCTCCCCACCGAAGAAACACCGAAAACATTTGGTGCACGGCTCCACCCTCCAACCTGATCGAGGCGACACATGCCCACCGCCACCGCCACCGCCACCGCGACGTTCATCACTCCTGAAGCGCTCCTCCAGCACTGGCAGGGGCACCGCCGGCTGACACGGCGGATGATCGCGGCCTTCCCCGAGGACAAGCTCTTCTCCTTCTCGCTCGGCGGGATGCGCTCCTTCGGCGAGCTCGCCCAGGAGATGGTCGGCATGACGGTGCCGACCGTGAAGGGGATGGTGACGAACGAGTGGGACGAGTTCGCGATCGGCAAGGCGTCGTCGAGCGCGGAGCTGCTCGGCGCCTGGGACCAGAGCACGATGGAGCTCGACGCCCTCTGGCCGAAGATCCCCCCCGAGCGCTTCGCCGAGACGCTGACCGCCTTCGGCCAGTACACCATGCCCGGCTACGCGCTCATCCTCTACTGCGTCGACAACGAGATCCACCACCGGGGGCAGGGATACGTATACCTTCGCGCGTTAGGCATCGAGCCGCCGCCATTCTGGGAGAGATGAGGGACGAGGGGCAGGATGAGGGGCAGGTTGAGGGATAGAAATGTGGAAGATGAGGG
>DATAIN010000632.1:0-2211 GCA_036262635.1 Gemmatimonadaceae bacterium
CAGGCGCGGAGGCGGGCGTCGTCCCGGTCGAGGATCACCGCGGAAAGCCGATCGGCTCGGCGCTGTGGAGTCCCGCATCCGAGATCTCGCTGCGCATGCTCGAGCGCGACGCGCGCAGGGCGATCGACGACGGCTGGTGGCATCGCCGCATCGGCGCCGCGGTCGCGCGGCGCGCGGGCCTCGCCGACCGTGCCAATGCGTACCGACTCATTCACGGTGAAGGTGACGGACTTCCCTCGCTCGTCTGCGACCGCTACGACCGGTGGCTCGTCGTGCAACTGCTCAGCACCGGGCTCGAACAGCAGCGTCCGGCGATCGTCGCCGCGCTCGTCGCGCACTTCGCGCCCGACGGGATCCTCGCCCGCAACGACGCCGCGGTGCGCACGCGCGAAGGGTTGCCGCGCGAGACGACGCTGCTGAGCGGTGAGGTGCCGCGCGAGATCGAGGTCGTCGAGGACGGCGTGCGCTTCGTCGCCGCGCCGTGGGAGGGACAGAAGACGGGCGCCTTCCTCGACCAGCGCGAGAACCGCGCGCTCGTCGGTCGCGTCGCCCGGGGTCGCGCACTGGACTGCTTCAGCTATCACGGCTCCTTCGCGCTGCATCTCGCGCGCGGGGCATCGCACGTGACGTCGCTCGACATCTCCGCCGCCGCGCTCGAGCGCGGCCGGGCCAATGCGCGCCTGAACGGGCTGGCGAACATCGATTTCGTCGAGGCGGACGCGTTCGACTTTCTCCGCACCGTCGAGCGGCGCGGCGACCGTTATGACACGATCGTCGTCGATCCGCCGGCGTTCGCGAAATCGCGCGCGGCGCTCCCCGGCGCGCTGCGCGGCTACAAGGACGTCAACCTGCGCGCGATGCGGCTGCTGGCGCCGGGTGGACTGCTCTTCACGGCGAGCTGCAGCTTCCATCTCTCGCGAGCGCTGTTCCACGAGATGCTCGAGGCGGCGGCGGCGGACAGCGGGCGCCGGATCGCGCTCCGCGAGCTGCGCGGCCAGCCGCTCGATCATCCCGAGCTGTTGACCGTGCCGGAAACGGGCTACCTCAAGGGCGCACTGCTCGAGGCGCTGGACTGACCGGGCGCCGCTGCCTAACGGCGCGCGGCGCGACGCGCCCGGGGCTGGCAGTGCTGGCAGAACCAGGTCGAGCGTCCGGCCTGGGCGATGCGCGCGATGGGAGTCTCGCAGCGCAGGCAGGGCTCCCCTTCCCGGTCGTAGACGCGAAGCCTCGCCTCCCCGTCGCGATACCGCCCGCGACTCGCGCGCCCGCGACGCAGGACCTCGCGAATCGCGTCGGCGAGCGCGCGAACCTTTGCGGGCGAGAGGGTGGACGCGGGGGTGCGCGGATCGATGCCGGCTTCCCAGAGCGCTTCCGCCGCGTAGATGTTGCCGACGCCCGCGGCAACGCGCTGGTCGAGCAGCGCGGGCTTCACCGGGCCGCGCCGGCGAGCGAGGCTCGCGGCGAGCGCGGCATCGAACTCCGGCGCGAACGGATCGGGGCCGAGCGAATCGAAGGGCGTGGATCCGGCGGGAAGAATCGACAGCGTGGACAGCGCGCGCGGATCGACGAGAAGGAGGCGCGTACCGTCGTCGAGATCGAAGGCGGCGCGCGCCGAGCGCGGCAGTGGATCATCGGGCGCGTCGACGTCCCAGTCGCCGGCCATGCGGAAGTGCGCGTGGATCGCGCGACCGTCGTCGAGCACGAGAAGCTGATGCTTGGCGCGCTGCGTCACCGCGGTGATGCGACGTCCGCGCAGCGAAGCGAGCGCGCGCGTCGAGAGCTTGCGCCGAAGCGCCGGATGAAGCAGCCGCGCGGCCACGATCGAACGGCCGACGACCGCGCGGCGAATGCGCCGCGCCGCGCGCTCGACCTCCGGCAACTCAGGCATCGGCGTTCAGACGACGATTGACCGGCCGCCCCCACCACAGGGATATTGGTGGCGTGTCGCCGATCACGAGCGTGAATCCCGAAGCCGAGCAGCGCAACGCACGCGGGCCGGCGGTCCGCTCGACGCTGCTGGCGATCCTCGTCGCCAACGCGCTCGTCGTCTTCGTGAAGCTCGTGATCGGCCTCCGCACAGGCACGCTGGCGGTGCTCGGCGCGGCACTCGAGTCGGGGCTGGACATGCTCAACAATGTAATGGGCATCGTCCTCGTCACTCTCGCAGCGCGCGCGCCGGACGAGGATCACCCGTACGGTCACGACAAGTTC
>DATAIN010000633.1:0-3535 GCA_036262635.1 Gemmatimonadaceae bacterium
CACGTCGCGCCGGGGTTCGACGTCGAGATCCTCGAGACCACCGAGCGGCGGACGCGCATCGTCAGGTTGCTGTGCGAGGTCGCGCCGATGGACGAGGCGATCGAGCGCTTCGGCCACGTCCCCCTTCCCCCCTACGTCCACCGCGCCGACGAGGTGGTGGACGCGGAGCGCTACCAGACCGTGTACGCGCGGGAGCGCGGATCGGTCGCCGCGCCGACGGCGGGGCTGCACTTCACCCCGGAGCTCCTCGCGGCGCTCGAGGCGAAGGGGGTGCATCGCGCGGAGCTGGTGCTCCACGTCGGCGCGGGGACCTTCAAGCCGGTGGAGGTGGAGGACCCGAGCGCGCACGTGATGCACAGCGAATGGTTCACCATTCCGGAGACGGTCGCGGAGACGATCAATCGAGCGCGCGCTTCGCAGCACGCGGTGTGGGCGGTCGGGACGACGAGCTGCCGGTCGCTCGAGAGCGCGGCGCGCCCCGATGGAACGGTCGCGCCCGGCGAGGCGGAGACGGGGATCTTCATCCGCCCGCCGTACCGCTTCCGCGCGGTGGACAGGTTGATCACCAATTTCCATCTTCCGAGATCGACGCTCGTCATGCTCGTCGCCGCGTTCGCGGGGTACGACCTGACGATGCGTGCATACAAGGAGGCGATCGATGCGCATTACAGGTTCTATTCGTACGGCGACGCGATGGCTGTGCTGTAGCGCCGCGGCAACGTTGATGGCCGCGTGCGTCACCCGGACGACGACCTTCTACAAGCCGACCGAGGGGGAGTCGCGCCTCGACCAGGATCAGTTCCGCGACGCCTCGGACCAGCTGCTGCGCGTCGAGTGCCCGCGGCTCATGGGGAACACCCCGTCGGCGACCGGTCAGGCGCGGATCCGCGTCCAGTATGACCGGAGCGGCGCGGTGCAGCAGTCGCAGGTCCTGCGCACGAGCGGGGACGAGCGGATCGACACGATGTGGGGAGCGCTCACCGCGCGCCTGCAGTTCGACCCGCAGCAGGGGCAGACCGAGGACCTTCGCACCGGGATCATCACCGTCGGCTACTCCTGCGCCCCCAACACCGCGGTGACGACGCTGCAGCTTCCCTGAGCGGCGGCCTTGTGGCTGGAAGCTGGGGGCTGATGGCAGGAGGCATCGCGCCCCAGCCTATAGCCTCCTGCTTCCAGCCTATCAGCGCGCAATCACAAGACACCGACGGCGGGAGCGGTCACGACGACCGATGATAACCCGCGGCTACTCCAGCGAACGCGAGTGGCCCGGGCTCTGCATTGTCGGCCTCCGGAGCGGCGCCGCGTCGGTGCCGCGCGGGGCGGCGCACCTGAGCGCCGGTTGCAGCGGAGGAAGAGAGCGATGGCTGTCGGAGCTGGAGTGGCCCGCCGTGCGGCGGCCGCGATGCTCGCCGTGGCGGCGGTGGTCTGCGCGGCGTGCGCGTCGTTCGGTGGTGGAGTGGTGAAGACCCGCGAGAACGCGGTGAGTGGACTCATCACCGAGCAGGATCTGCAGGTCGCGGTCGATACGCTCGTCCGCAACGCGTGCCCGCGAATCGTCGGCGACAGCGCGCTCGCGCACGGCGTCGTCGCGGTGCGCGTCCTCCAGGACGACTTCGACTCCGAGATCAAGGCGCACGTGACGAAGTCCTCCGGCGACCAGCACGTCGACGAGACCATCGCCGACCTGGTGTCGCAGCTCCCGCCCCGCTACCGCGACGCGGCGCAGCAGATGTATACTCACCGCTACAACCTGGCGGTGCGGTACACCTGCGCGCGCGACGCTTACGGCGTCACCGGAGGGGCGTCCGTGTCGCTCTAGCCACGCCCCGTTGCCCTTCCGCTTCGACATCGAGACGAACGCCGGCGCCGCACGCGCCGGCGTTTTCACGACCCCGCACGGCCCCGTCGAAACCCCGGCCTTCATGCCGGTGGGGACGCTCGCCACCGTGAAGGCGATCGATCCCACCGACCTGCGCGCGATGCGCGCGCAGATGATCCTCGCCAACGCCTTCCACCTCCATCTCCGCCCCGGGGACGAGCTGATTCGCTCGCTCGGCGGGCTCCATCACTTCATGGGGTGGGATGGCCCGATCCTCACCGACTCGGGCGGCTTCCAGGTGTTCTCCCTCGCCGACCTGCGTGAGGTCGAGGAAGAGGGCGTCCACTTCCGCAGCCACATCGACGGCTCGCGGCGCCACTTCACCCCCGAGCTGGTGATGCGCATCGAGCGCAACCTCGGCGCCGACGTGATCATGCAGTTCGACCACGTCATCCCCGGCCAGAGCGTCGAGCCGGTGGCGCGCGACGCGACGGAGCGCAGCATTCGCTGGCTCGAGCGCTGCCGCATCGAGTTCGAGCGACTCGGCCGCGACGGGGATGCGAACGGCAACCGGTACTCCGATCAGGTGCTCTTCCCCGTGGTGCAGGGCGGGATCCACGCGCCGCTGCGCCGGGAGTCGTCGGAGCGCGCGCGCTCCGTCGGTGACTGGCTTGGCTACGGGATCGGCGGGCTCTCGGTCGGCGAGGCGAAGCCCGACATGTACGCGATGCTCGAGGTCATGGACGAGGCGCTCCCCCGCGATCGCCCGCGCTACCTGATGGGCGTCGGGTTCCCCGAGGACCTCGTCGAAGGAGTGCGGCGCGGGGTGGACCTCTTCGACTGCGTCGCACCGACCCGGATGGGACGGAACGGCGCCGCGTTCACGAGCGAGGGCCGCGTCAACGTGAAGCGCGCCGAGCTGCGCGCCGACCCGCGACCGCTCGACGAGCACTGCGACTGTCCGCTCTGCTCCCGCTTCTCGCGCGCCTACCTGCGGCACCTCATCGTCAGCGACGAGATCCTCGGGCTTCGACTCCTTTCGCTGCACAATGTACATTTCCTCGTGTCGCTGATGCGTCAGGCGCGGGAGTCGATCCGCGCCGGCGACTTCGACCGCTGGAGCCGCGACTGGCTCGAGCGCTATCACGCCAAGGCCCGCCCCCAATGACCGTCGCGTTCCCCGCTCTGCTCGCGCTGATGGCGCCCTCCGCCTCGAACGGCGCGTTCCAGCAGATCTTCATGTTCGGGATGATCTTCGTGATCTTCTACTTCTTCATGATCCTCCCGCAGCAGAAGCAGCGGAAGGAGCACGAGAAGCGCGTCAACGAGGTGAAGCGCGGTGACGAAGTCGTCACCACGGGCGGGGTCGTCGGCGAGGTGATGCACATCAAGGAGTCGATGAAGGACGGCGCGTCGGTGAAGTCGCCGACCGATCGCATCACGATCAAGAGCGCGGACGCGCGCATCGTCATCGAGCGGGCGAGCATCGCGCGCGTCGTGTCCGTCGGCACCGCGGCGGCCGACAAGACCACCTGACCCAGCGCCCGCGCACGTGAGCATCCTTCGCATCCACGTCCTCGGCTCTCCCGTGCTCCGGCAGGTGACGAAGGAGATCGAGACCGTCACCGACGAGCACCGCCGCCTCATCGACGACATGTTCGAGACGATGTACGCCGCGCACGGGATCGGGCTCGCCGCGCCGCAGGTCGGGCGCAC
>DATAIN010000634.1:0-2637 GCA_036262635.1 Gemmatimonadaceae bacterium
GAACATCGTCGCCGAGGTCGAGATCGGAAGGTAGACCCCGACGCAGATCGCCAGCGAGGGGAGGCCGAGGATCTCCATCGCGACGGCGAAGAAGACGCCGATCATGATGAGCGCCCAGTTCAGCTTCTGCGTCAGGATCCCGTCGACGACGAGCGACATGATCTGCGACTTCGGCGAGTCGAGCTTCTCGACCTTCCGCCCGGTGTAGTCCACCGTCTCGCGCCCGCCGATGCCCGGGTCGATCAGGTACTGCACGCGCCCCGCGTCGTCCACCAGGTAGCGGCCGCTGCCTAACGTGCCCTGCGGCTCGTAGAGGTGGCCGACGCGATAGACGGGGCCGCGCGACGCCGCGTCGGCCTCGGTCGCGACGCGGCCGTTGACGAGCGAGACCACGCCCGCGTCGATGTTCGCCGCGGGGATCACCACGTTCGCCGTGTCGCGCTTCACGATCGTCGTGTACGCGCTGTCGAGGGCGTGGATCGTCCAGCCGATGAGCAGCGCCGAGCTGACGACGCCGAAGAGGAGACCGATCTGCTGCCGCGCCGGCGTCGCGCCGACCAGATAGCCGGTCTTGAGATCCTGCGACGTCGCCCCCGCGACCGCGGCCGCCACGCAGACCACGCCGCCGATCGACAGCGCGAGGGTGCGGTGCTGCGGCATCGTCCAGCCTAACGCGAGGAAGATCAGCGCCGTCATCAGCACCGCGGCCACCGTCATCCCCGAGATCGGGTTCGCCGAGGCGCCGATCTGGCCCGTGATCCGGCTCGACACCGTGACGAACAGAAACGCGAAGAACACCGCGAGCACCGCGCCGAGGATGTTGATCCCGATCTCCGGCAGCGCGACCATCGCGATCACCGCGACGACGAGGCCGCCGAGCACCCAGGTCATCGGCAGGTCGCGCTGCGTGCGCCGCGTCTCGGCGGCATCGTTTCCCACACCCCGCATCCCACCGAGCCCCCCGACCAGCGCGCGCCAGATGGTCGGCATCGACTTCACGAGGCTGAAGATCCCCGCCGCCGTCACCGCGCCGGCGCCGATGAAGTAGACGTAGCTGGCGCGGATCTCCATCGGCGACATGTCGCGGATGAGCTTCGTGTCGAGCGGAAGCACGGTGCCCGTCAGCCCCGCGCCGAAAAGCTTGATCGCCGGGATGAGGACGAAGAACGACAGCATGCCGCCGGCGAAGAGATAGCCGGCGATCCGCGGCCCGATGATGTACCCGACGCCGGTGAGCTCGGGGCTGATCTCCGCCCTGATCTCGCCGAACAGCTCCGTCCCGCCGTTAGGCAGGGCGCGCTGGAAGATGCGCGCCGGCACCTCCTGCCAGAGCTTGAACCCGTTGTTGAGCAGCTTGTAGAGCGCGCCGAGCCCGAACCCCATGAAGACCGTCTTCGCCTGCACCCCGCGCTCCTCGCCGACGATCAGCACCTCGGCGCACGCCGTCCCCTCGGGATACTTGAGGTTGCGGTGCTCCTTCACGATGAGGCTCTTCCGGAGCGGGATCATGAGCAGCACGCCGAGCACGCCCCCCACCATCGCGACCGACGCGACGCGGCTCCACGGCAGCGCGTAGCCGAGGAGGAGCAGGGCGGGGAGGGTGAAGACCGTGCCAGCGGCGATCGACTCCCCCGCCGAGCCGGTGGTCTGGACGATGTTGTTCTGGAGGATCGTCGCCGGCTTCGCGCGGAAGACGCGCGCCGCGTAGCGGAAGATCGTGATCGAGAGGACCGCGATCGGGATCGACGCGCTGACGGTGAGCCCGATCTTCAGCGCGAGATAGACGCTCGACGCGGAGAAGACGAGGCCGAGCAGGATGCCGAGGATGATCCCCGAGACGGTGAGCTCGCGCGGCTCCTCGGTGTGGGGGACGTACGGGCGATGCAGCTCATCCTCGGCGGCGAGGCCGACCTTGTCGATCATGACGGAGGTCGGCGGCTGCTCGAACTTCGGATCCTGGTGTGCGGGATGATTTGACGGCATGGCGCCAATATCGCGCCGGATCGGGGAAGTGCAACGGTGTCATCCCGCACGAGCGCAGCGAGTGTCGGGATCTAACCAGAACCCGCACCGAGACTGCCCCGGTACCGGTCGGCCAGATCCCGACACTCGCACGCTGCGCTCGCTCCTGCGGGATGACAGCTCACGCAGCAGCCGCTCGACGGCCCCAGCCCCGCCGAATCCACCAGAGCAACGCGACGAGCAGCCCGAGCGGGATCACGATGCCGAGACTCGAGATGAGCAGGGCGATCAGGCCGACGAAGAGATGCCAGGCGGTGCGCGCCGCGTCGGCGATCGGGTTGTCGCCGGGGTGCTCGCCGACGAGGGGGGCGGGCTCGTGGAGGCTCACCATCATCGTGCTCATCGCCGAGCGCGCGCTCAGGTAGCGCAGCCGTCCCTGGTAACGCTCGATCTCCTGCCGAACCTGGGCGATCGACTGCTCGACCTCGAGGGCGTCGGAGAGCTTCCCCGTGCGCGTGGCGAGGAGGTCGAGGAGGCGTGCCTCGAGGCGCCTTGCGTTGGCGACGCGGGCGGTGACGTCCACGAACTCCTCGCCGACGTCCTGCGCGCTCTCGCTCAGCGATTCGACGGTGCCGATCGGCTTGATCCCCTCGAGGAGGGAGCCCCAGCGGCTGG
>DATAIN010000635.1:0-2182 GCA_036262635.1 Gemmatimonadaceae bacterium
TGCTGATCGGAGAGGTGCCCCACCCTGCCGGACCAGATCCGGAAGAGCTCAGCGCCCTCTTACCGCTCGGGGCGCTCGTCTGTGCCGTGCGCTTGCAGGGTGTTGGCCACTTTCCGCACGAGGAGGCGCCCGCCCTCATCAGCGAGCACATCACTCGAGAAGCGGCTTGGGCTTGGACGCCGGAGCGTTACGGGTGCGCGACTGATCGCCAGCCGGAGATCGGCACGCGCCCCCGGGACATCGAGTGAGCCCACGTTTGGGCGGCGGTCAGAACCCCGCGCCGCGCGCCGTGGCGGGGCGTTCTGTTTCCATCGAAACACCACACAGCACCCCTGAGCCAATAGGGTGTGTGGTGGTCAGGCACACGGGACAGTTGAACTTCCGGGCAGGGACAGTATTTGCTAACAAGGTCGCGGCAGCTCATCAAGGAACGTCGACAGTTGTACTAGGACGAGCTGAGAGGGAGCGGCGGGGCGGTGATCCCGCAACAAGCTGTTCGCGTGGATGGGGTCGGATCCTCTTCGCCGCTTTCCTCGGATCTCTTGCGTGGCAGGCGATTGCTTCATGCGGCCCCGCTGGTGACCCCCGGGCAACTTGGGCCGAACTTCGCGTCCTTCCGCCAAACGCGAGTATGAGCCAATGGCTATGCTCCCAGGGCCTGACGCCGTTCGAAGGCGAGGAGAGAGTCGCCCGGTGTGTCCTCGAGACGCCGGACACCACGTACTTTGTCTACCGTCGTTCGAAGACGGACACGCTGCTCGTGGGCCGCGAGATGTTGGTTCCGCCGGAGGAGGTATCCGTGGCCACGGCGCGACTCGTCGATCGGATCGCGAAGGTTGCCGGACAGCCGCAGTACTGCCCGTCGGAGAAACACTACGAAGAGGTGCAAGTCGTGCTCTGGCCGGAGCGCGGGATCGTGATATTCGCGACTCAGGCCAACTTGGGTGGCGCCGGAAGCTTCGTCGCGCTGGAAGTGCAGGCGCGGCGGCCGGAGTGCGATTCGTATGTCGGGCCCCCAGGCGGCCCGCTCTGAGGTGTCGCGGGACCGCTCGCGCAATCTCCGCGGCCTACTCCCTTTGCGCTTGTCCGCTCTTTGTAGGTGGCGCCGAGCATCGCACGCTCAGAACCCCGCCGCCGCCTTCCGCGGCGCGACCGACGGATCGCCGACATAGGCGAAGCGGATGTTGCGCATGTACGTACGCGCCACCCGCTGCACGTCGCGCGGCTCCACCGCGCGCAGCTCGTCGACGAACCGCTCCGCCGCATCGGCGCTGCCGCGATAGAGCACCGCTCGCGCGAGGAAGCCCACTTGGGCGGCGTTCGTCTCGTTGTTGAGGAAGTACTCGGTGATGAACTGCTGGACGAGCCGCTCCAGCCCCTCCCGGTCGAGGGGCTCGTTCTTCAGCCGCTCGACCTCGGCGCGCATCAGCTTCACCACCGTGTCGGGCTGCGTCGTCGTCACGTACAGCCCGCCCGCCGACGTCGCCCGCTCGATCAGCGGCGCGTCCACGGCGTAGGTCAGGTTGCGGCGGCTCCGGATCTCGGAGAAGAGCCGGCCGCCGAGCACCGCCGTCGCGACCCGCAGCGCGGGGAAGTCGGCGGTGGAGGCCGCCGGCCCGGCGTAGTAGCCGAGAATGTAGTTCGTCGGCAGCTGGCGCGGGACGATCGTCAGCGCCGGCGCGCCCGCGCCTAACGTCTGCGGCATCGTCCACCTGTAATTGCCGGCGGGGAGCGTCGCGAGCGTCGCGCGCACGAGCCGCTCGAGCCGCGGCCGCTCGACGTTGCCGACCACCACCAGCAGCATCCGCGACGTCACCATCTGCTCGCGCTGCCACTTCCGGAGGTCGGCGCGGGTGATCGACGAGAGCGACTCGATCGTGCCGAGCGGTTCGAGCGCATACGGATGCCCTGTCCAGAGCAGGCTGTCGGCGATGCTCGAGACGAGCGCGTCGGGCGAGTCACGGCGGGTGCGCGCGTCGGTCATGAGCTGCTCGCGGACGCGCTCGACCTCGATCGAGTCGAGCCGCGGCGCCATGACGCGGTCGGCGAGCACCATCCACGTCGAGTCGAAGGCGTCGCGCAGCCCACGCGCGCCGATCATCGTCCAGTCGACGTGCGGCTCGATGACGAAGTCGCTGCCGAGCCGCGCCGTGAGCGCGCGCAGCGCCTCCTTGCCGAAGCG
>DATAIN010000636.1:0-6394 GCA_036262635.1 Gemmatimonadaceae bacterium
CGCCATATTCTCGGATCTCGGCTTTCAGGGTGCCTAACGATTTCACTGCGCCTGCTCGACCTGCAGAGCTCACGATCGGGATTGAACCGATGACCTCACCCTTACCAAGGGTGTGCTCTACCAACTGAGCTACGTGAGCGACTTCTCCCGCGACCTCGCCCGTGACCCCACCCGCATCACCGGCGTCCTACGTCCGTCAGAGCGGGAGACGGGGCTCGAACCCGCGACATCAAGCTTGGAAGGCTTGCGCTCTACCAACTGAGCTACTCCCGCGAGCCCCTCGTCCTGCGAGGCCACCGCCGCTGCGACGATGGTGGGGGAAGGATTCGAACCTTCGAAGGCTTGCGCCGTCAGATTTACAGTCTGATCCCGTTGGCCACTTGGGTACCCCACCCAACGCTCGCGCACCCGGCACCGAACTACCCGCGGCCCTCAGAGCTGACGGCGAGAATCGAACTCGCAACCGCCTGATTACAAATCAGGTGCTCTGCCAATTGAGCTACGTCAGCAGCTCGGCGCATTTTTGCGCGAGACACGTAGAATAAGCAGCGCGGAGAGGGGTGTCAAGCAACGGACCGGCGCGCACTTAGAGCGCTGCCGCCCTTCCGGTCGGCCTGCGACGAGCGGGCGCTAGCGCACCTTCTTCCAGCGCGTCCCCGTCGGAAGGTCCTCGATCACGATCCCTTCCTCCTCGAGACGCTTCCGGATCGCATCCGCCGCGGCGAAATCGCGCCGCGCGCGCGCCGCCTTTCGCTCCTCGAGCAGCGCCTCGACCCGCGCCGCGAGCTCGGCATCCACCGCGATCTCCTCGGGGACGACGTCCAGCACCCCATTCATCAGCTCGAACGCCTCGCGCGCCGCGCGCAGAGCGGTCGCGTCCGTGCCCCCGCGATCGAGCTCCGCGTTCGCGGCGCCGATGAAGGTGTGAAGCGCCGCCAGCGCCTCGGGGGCATTGAGGTCGTCGAACAGCGCGGCCTGGGCCGACTCCACCGCGGTCCGCGCCGCCGCCGCGAGCGCCGGCGTTCCCCCCTTCGCCTCCTCCAATCGCTGGGCGAAGGTGCCGATCCGCCGCACCGCGTTGATCGCCCCCTCGAGCGCGTCACCCGAGAGATTCAGCTCCTGGCGGTAGTGCGTGCTGAAGACGAAGTGCCGCACCGCCGCCGCCGGAACGTTGTTCTCGCGCAGATCGGCGACGGTGTGCACGTTGCCCAGCCGCTTCGCCATCTTCGTCCCGTCGGTGAGCAGGAAGGCGCCATGGCACCAGAAGTGGCTGAACGGCTTTCCGGTCGCGCCCTCCGACTGCGCGATCTCGTCCTCGTGATGGGGGAAGATCAGATCGATCCCGCCGCAGTGCAGATCGAGCGTCTCCCCGAGCAGCGACATCGCCATCGCCGAGCACTCGAGATGCCAGCCGGGACGGCCGCGTCCCCAGGGAGAGTCCCAGGCGGCGGCGGTGCGCTCGTCCTCCTCCTTCGCCGACTTCCAGAGCGCGAAGTCCTGCGCGTTCTCCTTCGAGTACTCGTCCTGCGCGACGCGCGCGCCGGAGCGGATCTCACGCGTGTCGAGCCGTGACAGCCGGCCGTACTGCGGGAAGCGCGCGATCGCGAAGTAGACGCTTCCATCCTCCGCCTGATAGGCGACGCCGCGATCGACCAGCGTCTGCACGAGCGCGATCATCTGCGGGATGAACTCGGTCGCGCGCGGATACGCCTCCGCGCGCTCGATGCGCAGGTATTCGCGGTCCCGGTGGAAGATCTCGATCACCGGATTGGTGACCTGCGTGATGCTGAGCCCCCGCTCGTTCGCGCGCTTGATGATCTTGTCGTCGACGTCGGTCAGGTTCATGACCTGATTGACCGACCACCCGCGCAGCCGCAGGGTGCGCCGCAGCAGATCCTCGAACAGGAAGGTCCGGAAGTTCCCGAGGTGCGCCGGGTTGTACACGGTGGGTCCGCACGTGTACATGCGCACCGAGGCGCCGTCGGCCGGGGCGAACGGCTCGACGGTGCGCGTGAGGGTGTTGTAGAGGCGGAATTCCGGCGGCATGCGCGATCCCGTGAAGGTGTGGCGGCGTTCCGCCGATCGCGCGGAAGCTAGGCGCGCCGAAATCGAGAATCAACTCGCGCGCACCACCCTGTCGCGGTGCTCGCGTCAGCCGAACAGCTGCAGGAAGATCTGCGTGACCCAGGGGAGTGCGAGCTGTCCCGCGAAGGCGATCGCCGCGAAGCATCCCGTCGCGACGACGCCGGCTTGCAGTGCCGCGACCGGGTCCCTCCGCTGGCGACGGCGGCGAAGCTCCGCCGGCTCGAGCGCGGCCTCCTCGGCGCCGAGCAGCACCCGCGCGACGCAGTACACCACGATGATCGCCGCGGCGGAGCAGACCACGGTCCAGTACTGGAGCGATGGCCCGAGCTGCACTCCCGCGAGATCGGCGAGCAGCCGCGGCCCCGGCGAGAACCGCATCGGCAGGTCGAGCAGCTCGCCGGCGTTGGCTGGCGGCGGGGCGAGCAGGGTGCCGAGCGCGCGGAGCACCGCATCGGCGGCGAGTGGCACCGCACCCAGCGACAGCCAGCGGGCGACGGTCGGCGCGCGTCGCACCGGTCCGACCCAGAGCGCCGCACCGAGCAGCAGCAGCGTCGGTGCGACTGGCGGGAGATACGCCACCGCCGCCGTCAGGCGCGTGAGGCCGTGCTCGAGAAAAGTCAGCCGCGGGCTCGCGTCGAACAGGCCGTAGAGATCGCGCACGAGGTCACGATATATCAGAGTGGCTGATACGAGGTGGATGGCGACGCACACGGAGATGCTGTGGAGCGCGGGCCGCTGTCGGCGCGCCTGGACCCGCGCGGATGCGCGCGAGGGCGCCACGTCCTCGGCGATGGAGTGAGTCATGTGCATCCCTCCGCTACCCGTGCGGGCCGCTCGATGAGGTCGAAGAATCGCTGTTCGAGATCGTCGCGCCTGACGCTGGACGAGTGCACCGCGACGCCGAGCGAGCGGCAATGCGCGACGATCTCCTCCTGTGAAGCGCCCGCGACGAGTGGGATATGCAGCCGCTCGCCCTCGACCCGCGCGCCGGGCCAGCGTGTCTGCACGAGACGCGCGGCGAGTGATGGGGAGTCGACCTCGAGGACGAGCGTCCGTGCGCCGGTGAGGACTCGCGGGTCGAGCGTGCCGTGGGTTCGACCGTCCTTGATCACGACGATTCTCGTCGCGAGGTGCTCGAGCGAGATGAGGTCGTGCGAGGAGAGGACGATCGTCACGCCCTCCTCTCGCAGCTCGACGAGCAGCTCGCGGATCTCTCGCACGCCCAGTGGATCGAGGCCGGAGAGCGTCTCGTCGAGCAGAACGAGGCGCGGTCGTCCGATGATGGCCTGGGCGACGCCGAGGCGCTGCACCATCCCGCGTGAGAGCTGTGAGACGCGCTTGGTTGCATGCTCAGTCATCCCGACGCGCTCCAGCGCCGCGCTGACGCGCGCCGCGCGCTCGCGGCCAGGCAGCTCGTGCAGCGTGGCGTAGAACTCGAGCGCTTCGCGCACCGTGAGGAATCGATGGTAGAGGGAGCGCTCCGGCACGTACGCGACACCGTGCGGTCGACCGAGCGGGCCCCGCTGCTCGCCGAACCAGGAAAGCGTTCCGCCGTCGGGGCGAAGCAATCCGGCCGCGCAGAGGAGAAAGGTGGACTTCCCGGCGCCGTTCGGGCCGAGCAGCCCGACGAGCTCCCCCTGCTCCGCTTCGAGGTCGAGGCCGCGCAGCGCTTCGACCGAACTGACGAAGGAGCCGAAGCCGGCACGATATCGCTTGGTGATCGCGACCGCGCGCAGTGGCTGTGTCATGCGGCGATCCTCGCGGCGGGCTCGAGACGCCTGAGGTGTGCGGCCGCGACGGTGAACCAGACGACCGGCGAGAGCAGCAGCACGGCGATCGCGGCGCGCGGCGCCTCCCCGCCCTGCAGGATCCAGCGATAGACCTCGCTCGCCAGCTGCGGGGTTGGCAGGAGCTGCGCGAGCGTGCGAAGCGGCACGGCGAGCGATGCCGGGAGCGGCTCGAGCACGTCGGTCCCGGCGAGCACGGGAACCACGGTGAGCAGCGGGATCATCGCGATCGCGTTGCCTACGCCGCGCGCGACCGTGGCAGCGAGGAGCATCACCGCCAGCCAGCCCACGAGGAGCGTGGCCAGCGATGCTGAGCACATCAGGATGATCCCGATGTCGACGAGCGTGTCGTGTCGCAGCACGAAGGGGAGCTGCGCCACGGCGAGCCCCGTCGTGAGCAGGAGCGTGGTGGCCGCCTCGCCCGCCATCGCCTCGAGCGCGGAGCACGAATGCGTGAACGCGATAGCGTAAGGGCCGCCGTCGAGGTCTTCGGCGATCGCGCCGGCGCCGAGCACCGTCAGGCCGACGATCGTGAACTGGGTGAGCGCGCCGAGTCTCACGACGAGAGGGACGTCGCCGACGGCGAGCCAGGGGAGGATCGCCATGACCGCCGCGAGCAGCAGCCGGCGTGTTCGCAGCAATCGTCTGGCACGAACGACGGCCATCGCTCCGGCGCGAGCGAAGGAGAACGAGGTCGGTGCAGCCGCGGCGCCGCTCATCGCACGAACTCCTCGAGGGTGGCCCGGTAGCGAGCCTCGCCCGTGAATCCGACGACGAGCTGTCGAGAGCCGTCGGCGTGGAAAAGCACCAGCGTCGGCACCGCACGGGTACCGAGCGCATGGATCAACCCGCCCCCCGAATCCACGCTGATGGGAAGCTGCAGTCCGAGCTTCCTCGCGTACGCCGAGGCTTCGTCGGGGGAATCGTTGGTGGCGATGATCGCGCGGACGCGCGAGCGCGCGAGCACCGAGTCGAAGACCGCCGCCGCGTGCGAGCAGTGCGAGCAACCGCTCTGCACGTAGAGGAGCGCGACGGGTGCCTCGAGTCCGGCGCGGGTCTCTGCCGGCCAGGGCAGCTGTTCGAGCCGCGGGATTCGCGCGCCGGCGAAGCGCGGTGTCGCCAGCACCGCGCCGACGCCCGCCAGTACCGCGCTCCCCACGAGGAGGAGCGCGGACCGGGCGAATCGGCGAGAGCGGGAAGGAGTCACGGTCAGTCCATCGCCGAGCACATGGCGCCGCGGATCATGTAGCACCAGCCGCGAATGGCGATCGTGTAGTAGTTGTTCGCGCCTCCGAAATCGTCGTTGCAGCTGGAGACGGCTTCGCTGAGGCAGTCGGCCTGTGCGGGCCGGGCGCTGCCGAGGATGGCGCCGAGCGCGAGGGCGCCGGCGAGAATGGTCTTGCGCATGAGTGGGTTCTCCGGGTTAGGACAGTTCGCAGAGCGCCAGGTAGCCGGTGTAGCAGAGGCCGAGCATCGTGGCGCGGAGGAGGTTGGACTCGCCCCAGAATTCGTTGCACTCCTCCATCCCTGCCTTGAGCCGGGTGATGTCGCAGGCGGCTCGTGCGCGCTGTGGGGCGGCGACGGCCAGCGCGGCGAGCGCGGCGACTGCCAGCAATCGGCGTTGCATGAGTGCCTCCGGCGCGGTGTGTCTGCTCCCGCGCCGCGCGTGGGTCAGTGGATGATCAGCCACTCGCACCCCTCGAGGGGGCACCAGGGGCTCGTCGGGTCCTGCCAGTAGTCGGGAAGGAGCGCGTTGCAGTCGGACGTCAGCTCGATGATCGGACAGCCCGACGCGTGTGCCGGCGCACTGGACAGCGCCACGGCGGCGAGGGCTGCGAGCAGGGTGAGTCGAATCCGCATGGGCATCTCCGGATGGAGGTTGGCGCTCTCCCCGATTCGCGCGGCCACGATACCCCTGCTGCGTCAGGCGACCGTCATCTTCCTCGCCCCGACCGTGGCATTCGATGGCGTGAAAGCGCCGCGGGGCCACGGAGAATCTCCGTGGCCCCGCGTTCACTCGATGGATGACTCAGATCCTGGCTGCTGCCTGACGCGCGCGGCTGGCGTGGAACTGCTCGATCGCGTCCACGACCGGCGCCGGATCGAAGCGCACGGGGTCCGTCGCGGGGAGCCCGGTCTCGTCCTCGGCGCGCGCGATCGCCTCGCGTGCCCGCGCCTCGGAGAGATCGAAGGTGTTCAGCGCGACGGCGATCGTCTTCGACGGGCGCAATGGCGCGAGCGCGCGCTCGTGAAAGTCGATCAGCTCACGAAGGGGGGGAATCTTCACCCACGGGTTGTTGTTGATCGCCGTGCGCGACGGCTGCGCGCACATGACCATCGCGTGCGGCAGCGATCCCTGCATCAGGCCGTACGTCACTCCCGAGTAGCCGGGATGCACCAGCGATCCCTGCCCTTCCACCAGCACGATGTCCGCGTCCTTCGCCGCGTCGAGCGTCAGGCGCTCCGCGGCCCCGGCGATGAAGTCGGCGATCACCGCGTCCACCGAGATCCCCCACCCCTCG
>DATAIN010000637.1:0-5129 GCA_036262635.1 Gemmatimonadaceae bacterium
CCGAGCTCCGCCAGCGCGGGCTGCGCGTTCGCGCGCCGGAGCGCACGGTGGCGACGATGGATCACTCGACCCCCACGACACCCGGCGGCTTCGCCGCGCTGCCGATCCGCGATGAGCAGACGGCGACCCGCGTCGCGCAGATCGAGCAGCTCGCGCGCAACTGCGAGGAGTTCGGGATCGCCCTCCTTCCGCTCGGCGACCGTCGCCAGGGGATCGTCCACGTCATCGGTCCCGAGCTCGGGCTCACCCAGCCCGGGATGACCGTCGTCTGCGGCGACAGCCACACGAGCACGCACGGAGCCTTCGGCGCGCTCGCCTTCGGCATCGGGACCTCGCAGGTCGCCCACGTGCTCGCCTCGCAATGCGTGCTGCAGACGCGTCCCAGGACGCTCGAGGTGCGCGTCGACGGAACGCTCGCACCCGGGGTCACCGCGAAGGACGTGATTCTCGCGATCTGCGCGCGGCTCGGCGTCGGCGGCGCGACGGGACACGTGATCGAGTATCGCGGGAGCGTGATCCGCGCGCTGTCGATGGAGGAGCGGATGACGGTCTGCAACATGTCGATCGAGGCGGGCGCGCGCGCGGGTATGATCGCCCCCGACGAGACGACCTTCGCGTATCTCGAGGGCCGGCCGCAGGCGCCGCGCGGCGAGGCGTGGGACGCCGCGCTCGCCGACTGGCGCACGCTCGCCACCGACGACGGCGCTGTCTTCGACCGGTCGGTCGTCATCGACGGCTCGGCGATCGCGCCGATGATCACCTACGGCACCAACCCCGGCATGGGAATATCGATCGACGAGCCGGTCCCCGATCCGGGGCGGCTCGCCGACCGGAGCGAGCGCGAGAACGCGGAGCGCGCACTGCGCTACATGGGGATCACCGCCGGCGAGCCGCTCGCGGGGACGCCGGTGGACGTCGTCTTCGTCGGCAGCTGCACCAACTCACGCATCTCCGATCTGCGCGACGCGGCGAGCGTGATGCGCGGGCGGCGCGTCGCCGATGGGGTGCGCGTGCTCATCGTGCCCGGCTCGCAGCAGGTGAAGCAACAGGCGGAGCGGGAAGGCCTCGATCGCGTCTTCCTCGCCGCCGGCGCGGAGTGGCGCGAGTCGGGCTGCTCGATGTGCATCGCCATGAATGGCGATCAGCTCGCGCCAGGCCAGCTCGCCGTCTCCACGAGCAATCGCAACTTCGAGGGGCGCCAGGGAAGCGGCGGGCGCACCCTCCTCGCCAGTCCGCTCACTGCCGCGGCCGCGGCGGTGACGGGCGTCATCACCGATCCACGCACTCTGATCGCCGGAGGTTCGCTGTGACCGCACGTAGCTGGAGATTCGCCTCGACCTATGTCATCATCCCGCGCGAGAACATCGACACCGACCAGATCATCCCGGCGCGGTTTCTCACCACGACCGACCGTCAGGGACTCGGTCCGCGCGCCTTTCACGACTGGCGCTATCTCGCCGACGGCTCGAAGAATCCCGACTTCGCGCTCAATCGCCTCGAGTCGCGCGGCGCCGAAGTGCTGGTCGCGGGGCACAACTTCGGGTGCGGGTCGTCGCGCGAGCACGCGGTCTGGGCGCTCGCCGGCGCCGGGTTCCGGGCAGTCATCAGCAGCGGGTTCGCCGACATCTTCCGCGGGAACGCGCTCGTGAACGGGCTCCTTCCGATCGAGGTCGCGCCGGAGATCCTCGCGCGGCTCATCGCCAACGACGCGGCGGGTCAGCACGTCGTCGTCGACCTCGAGACGCAGACGTTGACGCTTCCCGACGGTGACGAGGTGCGATTCCCGATCCCCGCCTTCTCCCGCTACAGCCTCCTCAACGACACCGACGAGATGAGCTTCCTGCTCGACGCGTCGCCGAGCATCCGGGCGTACGAGGCGTCGCACCCGTCCTCGATCGACACGACCCTCCTCCGCGCGGCGCGATGACCCGGGCAGGAAAGCAACGCTTCACGATCGCTCTGCTCCCGGGCGACGGAATCGGCCCCGAAGTCGTGGCGGCGGCGCGGCGCGTGCTCGCGGACGTGGCCGCGCGCAGTGGCGTGACCTTCTCCTTCGAGGATGCGCTCATCGGTGGCGCTGCGATCGACGCGACCGGATCAGCGCTCCCGGAGGAGACGACCACGCTCTGCCGTCGCGCCGACGCGGTGCTCCTCGGTGCGGTCGGCGGGCCGAAGTGGGACGATCCCTCCGCGCGCGTGCGTCCCGAGCAGGGGCTGCTCGCGATCCGTCGCGCGTTAGGCCTCTACGCGAACCTGCGTCCGGTCGCGCCGCATCCCGCGCTGGTCGACGCATCGCCGCTTCGAGCGGATCGTCTCACCGGCGTCGACCTGTTGGTCGTGCGCGAGCTCACCGGCGGGATCTACTTCGGCGACAAGGGTACCGCGCCCGCCCCGGGCGGCGGCGAGCGGGCACACGATCTCTGCGCGTACGAGACCGCCGAGATCGAGCGCATCGTACGCATCGGCGCCGAGCTCGCGCGCGGGCGACGCCGGCGCCTCACGTCGGTCGACAAGGCGAACGTCCTCGAGACGTCGCGACTCTGGCGGCGGGTCGCGACGCGAGTCGTCGCCGAGGAGTTTCCGGATGTCGCGCTCGATCACGTGCTCGTCGATTCGTGCGCGATGCATCTCGTGACGAGTCCCGCGCGCTTCGACGTCATCGTCACCGAGAACATGTTCGGCGACATCCTCACCGACGAAGCGGCGGTCCTCACCGGCTCCATCGGCGTGCTCCCGTCCGCATCGCTCGGCGCGCCGCGCGAGGGAAGACGCGTCGGCCTCTACGAGCCGATCCACGGCTCCGCACCGGACATCGCGGGGCGCGGGATCGCCAACCCCGTCGGCACGATCCTCAGCGCCGCGATGCTGCTCCGGCACTCGCTCGGCCTCCTCGAGGCGGCACGCGCCATCGAGAGCGCGGTCTGGGGAGCGATCGCGGGCGGCACGCGCACCCGGGATCTCGGCGGAAGCGCGTCGACGAGCGCCATGACCGAGGCCGTGCTCGACAACCTCCGCGAAGCGGCGAGGGAGGAGAAGCCGCGGCCCCTCGCCGCTTCGACCGCCGCCACTCAGATGTAGCTCAGCCAGCCGCGCGTGTCCTCGCGCTCGCCGCGCACGGTCGCGAAGTACGCGCGCTGCAGGATCGTCGTCACCGGGCCGCGTTTCCCGGAGCCGATCCGCAGCGCGTCGACGGAGCGCACGGGCGTGACTTCGGCCGCGGTGCCGGTGAAGAAGACCTCGTCCGCCGCGTAGAGCGCCTCGCGCGGCACGCGCTCCTCGCGCACCGCGATCCCCGCCTCGCGCGCCAGCGCGAGGATCGTGTCACGCGTCAGCCCCGGGAGAATCGACGATGCCGCGGGCGGTGTGACGAGCACCCCGTCGCGCACGAGGAAGATGTTCTCACCCGATCCTTCGCTCACCGTTCCCGACGTGTCGAGCGCGATCCCCTCGCCGAAGCCGAGTCGCTCCGCTTCCATCGCGATGAGCTGGCTCGAGACGTAGTTGCCGCCCGCCTTCGCGCCGGTCGGCAGCGTGTTCGGCGCCGGGCGTGTCCACGATGAGATTCCGACGTCGACCCCGACTTCGAGCGACGCGTCGCCGAGGTAGCTCCCCCAGGGGAGTGCGGCGATCATCAGCTCGACGGGATGCCTCACGGCGCTGAGGGAGAGCGGCCCGACGCCGCGCCAGACGAGCGGGCGCAGGTACGCGCTCCGCAGATCGTTCTCGCGCACCACATCGCGACACGCATCGAGAAGCGCGGCGGCGTCCTGCGGCAGCTCCATGCGGTAGAGCCGCGCCGAGTCGCGAAGGCGGCGAATGTGATCGGCGGCGCGGAAGAGCGCCGGACCGCGAGCCGTGTCGTAGCAGCGGATTCCCTCGAACACCGACGACCCGTAGTGCAGCGCGTGCGTCATCACGTGCACCGTCGCCGACGCCCACGGCACCAGCCGTCCGTTGAACCAGAGCAGCGCCGGCGGCTGGTCGAGTCGAACCGTCGCCGGCGACGCTTCACGTTCGGTCGCCGGCACTTCGATCGTCGCCGTCATCGCGCTGCTCCCGCGGGCGCCCGCTCGGCGGCCGTGCGCGCGGCGCCGACCGGCGTATCCGCCGGCGCGCTCACCGCGATCTGACCCGGCTCGACCTCGCGCGCGTCGAGGAAGGGCATCATCCGCCGCATCGCGCGCCCGACGCGCTCGATCTGATGGCTCGACTCCGCCGCTCGTCGCGCCGCGAACGTCGGCCGCCCCGTCCGGTTCTCCTCGATCCACCGCCGCGCGAAGGAGCCGTCGCGCACCTCGTCGAGGAGCTTCTGCATCTCCCTTTTCGTGTCCGCGGTGACGATGCGGTCCCCCGCGGTGTAGTCGCCGTACTCCGCCGTGTCCGAGACCGAGTGGCGCATGTAGTTCAACCCGCCGCGATACATCAGGTCGACGATGAGCTTGAGCTCGTGCAGGCACTCGAAGTACGCGATCTCCGGCTGGTAGCCGTTCGCCACGAGCGTCTCGAACCCCGCCTTCACGAGCGCCGCTGCTCCGCCGCAGAGCACCGCCTGCTCGCCGAAGAGATCGGTCTCCGTCTCCTCGGCGAAGCTCGTCTGCAGCACGCCGGCGCGGGTCGAGCCGATCCCCTTCGCGTAGGCGAGCGCGTCGTCGAGCGCGTGCCCCGACGCGTCCTGATGCACGGCGACGAGCGCGGGCACTCCCGCGCCCTCGGCGTACAGCTCGCGGACGCGGTGACCCGGCGCCTTCGGCGCGACGAGGATCACGTCGACGCCCGGCGCGGGGGTGATCTCGCCGAAGCGGATGTTGAAGCCGTGGGCGAAGAGCAGCGTCTTGCCCGCGGTGAGATGGGGCGCGACCGATTCCTCGTACACCGCGCGCTGCGTGTGGTCGGGGGTGAGGATGACGATGAAGTCCGCCTCGCGCGCCGCCTCCTCCGGCGTCAGGACGCGCAGCCCCTCGGCGCTCGCCGACTTCCGGCTCCGCGAGCTCGCCGGCAGCCCGACGCGCACGTCGACGCCGGAGTCGCGAAGATTCAGCGCGTGCGCGTGTCCCTGGCTGCCATAACCGATGATCGCGACCCGGCGGCCGTCGAGGCGGTGAACGTCGGCGTCGGCGTCGTAGTAGAGC